>CAZKRV010000022.1:4384-18791 GCA_964555345.1 uncultured Bacteroides sp. | reverse complement strand
GGCCGGCTATGTGATCCGCCGCATATTGCGTCGCGCCGTGCGCTATGCCTACACCTTCCTCAACCGCAAGCAGGCGTTTATGTATCAGCTCGTCGACACCCTGATCGAGTCGATGGGCGAGGCTTATCCCGAACTGCCCAAGCAGCGCGAACTCATCATGAAGGTCATCAAGGAGGAAGAGGATTCTTTCCTCCGCACTCTCGAAAACGGCATTTCGCTGCTTGACAAGACCATGGCTGAAGCCCGCGCCAAGGGGCTGACCGAAATTTCGGGTCGCGACGCATTTACGCTCTATGACACCTACGGCTTCCCGCTTGACCTGACTGAGTTGATACTCAAGGAAAACGGCATGACACTCGATCACAAGGAATTTGACGCGCAGATGCAGGCTCAGAAAGAACGCGCACGTGCCGCTGCCGCAACCGAGGCTACTGACTGGGTTACCGTGGCCGACGGCGAACAGACATTCGTGGGCTATGACCATACCGAGTGCGCCACCCGCATACTCCGCTACCGCAAGGTTAAGCAGAAGGGCCGCGAGTATTATCAGATAGTGCTCGACTCCACCCCCTTCTATGCCGAGATGGGTGGCCAGACCGGCGACCGCGGCACTCTGACCGACAATGAAACCGGCGAAGTGATCGAGATCTACGACACCAAGCGCGAAAACGGCATGGGCGTGCACCTGTCGACCTCGCTGCCCGCCAACCCCGCGGCATCATTCACCGCCGCCATCGACACTGAAGCCCGCCAGGCCACATCGGCCAACCACACAGCCACCCACCTGCTGCACCACGCCCTGCGCACTGTGCTCGGCACTCACGTGGAGCAGAAAGGCTCGTTTGTCAGCCCCGAAGTGCTCCGCTTTGACTTCTCGCACTTCCAGAAGCTAACACCCGAAGAGATCCGCAAGGTGGAGCATCTGGCCAACAGCTATGTGCGTCAGGCCACTGCGCGCGACGAACACCGCAATGTGCCCATCGCCCAGGCCCGCGAGATGGGGGCCATGGCTCTCTTCGGCGAGAAGTATGGCGAGGAGGTGCGAGTGATCCGTTATGGCGACTCGGTTGAACTTTGTGGCGGCACACACGTTGATAATACAGGTAACATAGGGATGATCCGCATTGTGAGCGAAAGCTCCATAGCTGCGGGTATCCGCCGCATCGAAGCCATCACCGGCGCACGTGTGGAGGAGGCAATGGATCGCTTCCAGGATACTATCGCCGAGATCAGCGCCCTCTTCAACGGTGCTCCCGATCTGGTCGGCGCCATGCGCAAGGCCATAGGCGAAAACGCAGAACTGCGCCGTCAGGTCGAAGAAAATATGCAGCAGCGCATAGCCGCCATGGCCAAAGAGTTGGTCGGAAAGGCTCAGACCATCAATGGAATCACCGCAGTGGTGGTGCGCGGCACATATCCTGCTGATGTGGTCAAGAACCTGGCATTTGCCGTGCGCTCGGCCTCGCCCGAACACACTGCGTTCATCGCAGCCACCACTGATCCGGCCAATAAGCCGCTGCTCACGGTGATGTTGACTGACGACGTGGTGAAAAACGGCCTCAATGCCTCGGCGATGGTGCGCGAAGCTGCCAAAGCCATCAAGGGCGGCGGTGGCGGCCAGCCAGGTTTCGCTCAGGCTGGCGGCAAGGATGCCGATGGAATCTCAGCTGCGGCTGACTCCCTGCGTGCCTCACTCACGAAGTAAGACAACACGCTTAAACAACTATTCTCCTCCTATATGACCAACCACGACGACCTGATACAGACATTCCAGGACGTGATCCGCAAGAATTGGGACCGGCTCGCACTGACCGATCTCAATGGCGAATCGCTCCAGTATAAAGACCTGGCACGAAGGGTGGCTAAACTCCATCTGCTCTTCAAGTATGCCGGTATACGTCCCGGTGACCGGATCGCGCTTTGCGGCAAGAATTCGGCCCAGTGGGTGGTGTCGTTTTTAGGCATATTTACTTATGGAGCTGTGGCTGTGCCGCTGCTTCATGAATTCAAGCCTGAAAACCTGTATCATCTCGTGGGCCACAGCGACGCACGTCTGCTGTTTGTCGACGACGCTATATACGAAAATCTTGAACCGGACTCCATGCCCCATCTCGAGGGCGTGCTCCTGATTCAGGATTTTTCGCTGGCGCGTTGCCGCAACAACAAGCTGGAACATGCCCGTGCCCACCTCAACGAGTTCTTTGGCAAACGCTATCCGGAACGGTTCACTCCGGAGAATGTGGTCTACTACAGACCGACTGACCTGCTGGCCATGTGCCTGATCAACTACACGTCAGGCTCTACCGGCTTCTCTAAGGGCGTGATGCTCAGCTATGAGTCGCTGTGGAGCAACGTGCAGTTCTGTGTTGACAATCTGTCATATCCGCATCCGGGCGAGTCGATGGTGTGTATGCTCCCTATGGCTCATATGTATGGGCTTGTGATCGAGATGCTCCACGGCCTGATCAAGGGCGCCCATCTGTATTTCCTCACCAAGGCTCCTTCGCCTAAAGTGTTGATCGACGCATTTCAGACGGCTCGGCCCGGCTTGATCATCACTGTGCCGCTGATCATTGAGAAAATCGTCAGGACCAAGGTGATGCCTACGCTTGACAAGCCGCTTATGCGCCTGATGATGCGTATGCCGTTTGTCAATGCCGGAATCAAGGAGCGTATCCGTGCGAAGCTTATGGACTTTTTCGGCGGCAAACTTGACATGATGGTGGTGGGTGGCGCTGCCCTTAATAAAGATGTGGAGCGCTTCCTGCACGACATCAAGTTTCCGATCACAGTGGGTTATGGTATGACCGAGTGCGGTCCGCTGATCGCTTATGAATATTGGAGCAAGACCAAGCCCGGATCATGTGGACGGCCGGTGGACCGCATGAAGGTGAAGATTGATTCGCCCGATCCGGAGCATAAGCCCGGCGAGTTGCTGGTGCGCGGGCCGAACGTGATGCTCGGCTATTACAAAAACGCCAAGGCTACAGCGGAAGTGAAGACCGATGACGGCTGGATGCGGACCGGCGATGTCGGTACCATAGATTCCGACGGATTCATATTCTTGCGCGGGCGCAACAAGACGATGATTCTCGGTCCGTCGGGCCAGAATATATATCCGGAGGAGATAGAGCAGAAGCTCAACAATATGCCGCTGGTGAGCGAAAGCCTGGTTGTGGGAGACCATGACGGCAGACTGACCGCTCTGATTTATCCGGACTTCGAGGCTGCCGGACGAGAAGGACTCGATGCCGATGCCATAAATAAGAAGATGGAAGACAATGTGGCGGAACTCAACACGAAGCTTGAAAACTATTCACGCATATCGTCGTTCCGCATCATGAACGAGGAGTTTGAGAAGACGCCGAAGCGAAGCATCAGGCGCTATCTGTACTCTTCGTGATGTAAAACTATAATCTCTCAACTCACCAATCATGTCACTGACCTTAATAAAAAAACTTTTCCTTACCTCATTGGCCTTGACAGCCGCAGGCGCGGCAATGGCAGTACCTGCCATGCGCGGACTCCGTCCGGTGGTGCAGGCCGATGGCTCCGTAATATATGTGCAGCGTGTGGGCGACGAACACCGCAACTACACTCTTGATGCCGATGGCGCACTGTTGCGCAACGTTGACGGCTTTTACCGTCTGGCCGACCTTATGGCTGACGGCACTCTGACTGATGCCATGGCCCCGGTGATGTGGGACTCGGAAGCAGTGCAGCAGCGCATAGCCGATCTGTATAGGGCAGATGAGGTTTCAGTTGTGCAGCAGCCTGCGTCTATGCGCGCGGCCTCGATCGGCATGCTGCCTGGACGCGACTTCCCTGTGTTTGGCGAGCAGAAGGCTATCGTGGTGCTTGTGGAATATAGTGATGTGAAATTCACGCTTGACGATCCATATGCATATTTCAACGCCATGCTCAACGCCGAAGGATTCTCCGATCCGCAGTTCGGTGGCACAGGATCATGCCGGGACTATTTCATCGAGGCTTCACTTGGACAGTTCTCTCCACAGTTCGATGTATATGGTCCGGTAACTTTGTCAAAAAATAGAGCGTATTATGGTGCCAATGATGCCAAAGGCAACGATGTGCGTGCCGGTCAGATGGTTCTCGAGGCCTGTCAGATGCTTGACAAAACGGTTGATTTCAGCGAATATGACCGCAATGGAGACGGCCTTATAGATAATGTGTTCGTGTTTTACGCCGGACAGGGTGAAGCCACATATGGACCTGATGAATCCGTGTGGCCTCATTCGTCGATTGTGACAGGCGGATACTTGTTTGATGGTGTGACTCTCCGCACCTATGGCTGCACCAACGAGTGGGGTAACAACCGCCCCGACGGCATAGGTACTTTCGTGCATGAGTTTTCGCACGTGATGGGCTTGCCGGACCTTTATAACACGGTGAAAAACACTACATATACGCCCGGGCATTGGAGCGTGCTCGATTATGGTCCCTATTGTAATCAGGGCCGCACTCCGCCCACATACTCCACATTTGAGCGCAATGCCCTCGGCTGGATTGACCTGATTGAGCTGACGCCGGACATGGATCCGGTGTCAATACCCGATCTGCGCACCTCCAACGTGGGTTATTGCCTGACGAATCCATCGAATTCCACGGAGTTTTATCTGTTTGAAAACCGGCAGCAGAGCGGATCAGATGCCTATCTGCCCGGTCACGGACTGCTTGTGTGGCACGTGGACTATAACAACATACGCTGGAGCGGCAATACCGTCAACAATGACAACAATCATCAGTGTGTGGACCTGATCGAGGCTGATGGCCGGCCATCGAAGACCATGCGCTCGGAGGCCGATCCATTCCCAGGATCAACGCGTAATTCCCGTATTGACAAACTGTCGTGGTGGAACGGCAAACATTCCGGAGTGGCGCTGCGCGGCATCACCGAGGCCGATTCCGAGATCTCGATGCGTGTGGTGGAGGTGACACAGCGTGAAACCGAATATTACACTGTCGATGACTTGCTCCGCACCTCTTCCGATGTGGCTGAAGCCAAGCTCAGGGGATATATTGTCGGATATGTGAAGAGTGGTAATCTCGGCTACAAGACAGTGGATTTCGCCGCCGGATCAATAAAGACGAATCTGCTGTTGGCCGACTCGCCCGATGCTGACGACTGGTGTGATTGCACAGCAGTGCAACTTTCGATCAACACGGATCCGCGTGCAGCCCTGAATCTGTCGGAACACCCTGAGTTGATCGGCTGCTATGTGGAGCTGACAGGTAATATCTGCGACTATCTCGGCGCGCGTGGTCTGCGTTCTGTCACCGACTATACGATACTGAAGATGCCTGATAGCTCGGCTATAACCGATGTGGCCAATGATGCCATTGACGGAGCAGATGAGTGGTTTACTCTCCAGGGCGTGAAGGTGGATGCGCCGGCAGCTCCCGGAGTCTATCTGCACCGCACGTCGCATGGCACTGAAAAGGTATTGGTGAAATAAACTAATGATATAGCCCCGGTTATGAAAAAGTACCAGATACTGATATGGCTTGGAGCGCTGGTTGTCGGCGTCGGTATCGGTCTGCTCCATATCGATGCGGTCGATGCAGTGATGAACTTCATCGCCACGGTATTTACCCGTCTGTTCCGTCTGCTGGCGGTGCCAACGATAGTCCTTGCAGTGATTACTACTCTGGCATCGCTCGGTGGCGGCAAGGAGATGGGGCGTATGTTTCGCACCACCATTACATACACTCTGCTCACCACCACAGCTGCAGCCCTTGTGGGGCTCGGTCTGTATCTGGCTGTCGCTCCCGGCAATCTGCCGGCATCGGCGATCGGGGCTGAAACGGCGGCTGATGCCGGCGAACACATCAGCTTCTCCTATGCCGATCATTTGATGTTGGTGATTCCCGACAATATTGTCAGGCCGTTGCTCGACGGCAATGTGCTGGCCCTGCTTTTGCTCTGTTTTGCCGTGGGCATAGCACTGTCTAAGATGCCTGACTCCGGGCCGAAACGCTCGCTGATCAGCGGGTTGACAGGCCTTCAGGATCTGCTGTTCATGCTTATACGCTGGCTTATCGCCGTGTTGCCGATCGGCATCGTGGCATTTGCCGCACAGCTCACCGCACAGGTAAGTGGCGGTGTGATGCTGGATTCGCTCGGCAAGTATGTGCTTGTGATCATCGGTGGCAACTGCGTGCAGTTCTTCATAGTGCTCCCTCTCTTCCTGCTTACCCGCCGGATCAATCCGCTGCGTGCGCTGCGAGCCATGATGCCGGCCGTGCTCATGGCCCTGTTCACTAAAAGCTCGGCAGCTACTCTTCCGGTCACGATCGACAATGCTGAGAAGCGCCTCGGGGTCCGTCAGCGTGTGGCCCGCTTCGTGCTGCCGATCTGCACCACGGTCAATATGAACGGTTGTGCGGCGTTTATTCTCGTTACGTCGCTCTTCGTGATGCAGAACAACGGCATACCGCTTACGGCCACCACCATGATCACGTGGGTGCTGATCGCCGTGATCTCGGCGGTGGGCAATGCCGGAGTGCCGATGGGTTGCTACTTCCTCACTCTCTCGCTGATGTCAGGCATCGGAGCCAACGTCGGCCTGATGGGTATAATTCTTCCGATCTACACCATAATAGATATGGTGGAAACGGCTGAAAACGTATGGTCCGACTCTTGTGTCTGTGCGTTGACCGATGCCAGTCACTCGGAGAAGTAGCGGTCGGTCAGTGCGCTGTATGAGGAAGTGGTCCTGAGAGAGTCGAGAATTGAGTTGACCCGGTGCAGCAGAGCCGTTTCGTCATGGCGCAGCACCCATGGCTGGAATTGCGATAAAGAGATGCGCAGCGAGTAATCGAGAGCCGGATAATCTGCTGCCAGCGAGCGGGCCACCTGCTCATTGACGGCGGCAGGGCCTGGAATCTCGCCGAGCACCTGGCTGATAAGGAGCTTCTCGGAGGTGGTGGGCACTTCAACCACATGGATTGTCGTGCCGCTCTCGCGCGCCATATTGCATATGCGGTCGGTCATAGGCGATCCCTGCGTTACATAGACTGTGTCGCCGTCGAGCTGGAGCACTGAGGTGATGCGCGGTGCGGCGCCGGCGGAGTCTGTGAGCTGCACGAGCACCTGACGGTCAATATATGCCGGAGTGGTAAAAAGGTATCTTCCTGAGTCGGCGGCAGATTGAGGCAGGTCGGCTATGACCATGTCATATAGTCCGCGGTCAAGTCCGTCAAGGCCCTGGCCGGGATTGGAAATCGGATATATCTTGACCGGGAGGTGCGTGAGTTTCAGCAGCGAATAGTCAAATCCGGCCAGAGAGTCGGAGTCCATGAAAAATGACACAGGCGAATATTGTATGGCCACGGCAATGGTGTCGCCAGACGTATCGCTGACGGCGGAATTACCGTTACGGTTATATCGGAGGCCGATCATGGCTCCGGTGGCGGCTACCAACAGGAGCATGTATAGCGCTATGCGGCTGCCGCTTTTTTTCTGTAGACGTTTCATGTAGAGAAAACGCCCGGCGAGGGCTTTTAGTTGGCGAAATCGACCGTGAGTCCGAATTGGAAGCGGCGGGGATTGAGCGGATTGTGGGCAGTGGAGAAGTAATTGTTGCCTCCGAACAGGCCCTGATTGACGTGGCTGCACATGACGAAGAAGCGCACTTTGCTCAACTTCATGTTGATGTAGGCGTTGACCATCGGATAGTTGCCAACCATGATCCCTTCGTCCTGATTATAGAAGCTCATGGTGGCAGGCTGATAGGCGAGGGCCTTATAGCGGGTCATGTAGTCGCAGTCCACTCCGAACTGCACGCGGAGAGTGGCCACGCGGAAGAGCAGATACATGTTGGAATAGACTGACAGAGCCGGAAGACGGAGCACTTCGGAATTGCTTGCCGCCTGATATGTTATCGTGTTGTCCCAATTCCAGATGCCGAAGCTGAGTTTCTGGTCAAGTGTGGCACTGAACACCTGAATGTTTCCTGCGTGTTGCACCGGCATGGCTTCGGAGTTGAAATAGATGAGGTTCTGCACGTTTTCCACTCCTGCCGATATGGAGGTTCCCGTGTGGTCTATGTCAAGGCTGCCTCCGAAACGCACTTTGCGCGTCTTGCCGAAGTCATTGCGCCACACGAAGTGATTGCTCAGATAGTTGCGCATGAAGTATGACGGGTGTACGTTGGCAAAAGAACCGTAGGCCCTGACCTGTACGGAGTCGGAACGAAGACGGAATTTGGTCGATAGTTCTCCCTTCAGCTTGAGTTCGCCCGCCGCGCGCCCGATCAGACCGAGTTCGGCCTCGGCGTTGTAGCGTATGATTGCACCGAGGCGCTTGTCAAGCCTGGCTCCGACGTAGAGGCGGTTTTCCACTTCCGATGGCTTAAGACGGGAATTGAGCGGGTAGGGGGTGAGTGCCGGGTCCGGAGCCTGGATCGTGTCAGGCGTCTGTGAGTATTTGGCAACCTGATGATGCATGAATGCCGACAGACCGAACTTAGACCAACGGCTGAAGCCTTCGAGCAGCGACACTCCCACGGTGTTGTCAAGAGTCCAGTAATTGGTTTCATCGAGTGTGGTCGATGGAGTTATGTAATGGTGCTGCCAGAAAGATGCGTCGGTAGCGGCATCGTCGCGAAACATATGATAGCCATTGCGGAAGCTGATCGTGTGGGAGAAAGCGGTGACCGGAACAAATACTTTTGTTTCGACCGAATCTTCGGGGTCGGACACCGTTCGGTGGAAGCCGAGCTTATAGCGGTTGTTGAGCAGGATCTGGACCCCGCGCAGTCTGGTGTGGGCCGCAGATAGGTTGACAGGGATATTGCGGCTGCTGACTTTGGCGCTACCTCCCTGCACCTCCTCCGGATCAAGTATATAGAGGTCGTCGGTTATGCCACCGTTCTCCTTATTCAGCGAGTTGTATTGAGTGAAGGCGGCCTGCATCTCGTAATGGTCGCCCATGTATGATCCGTTCGCACCCCACACGAAGTCTTTCATCGACTGATTGGCATAGTAGCCTTTGGAGTATAGATAATCGAGGAATGCTCCGACCTGAGCCTTGCGGTTGATATTGCCGGAAAAGGTGACATGCAGCCTGTCTTGTGCCACTTCCTTGCTGCCTCCGGTCTCGTAGCCTACCAAGGTCATTGGCACACGGGTGTTGTAGAATATCTGCTTGTCAACGTCGGGGAGGTAAGGGAGCAGCGTGTAGTCAAACATGAACTGTGTCGGTTCAGGCCGCGTGAAGTATGTCATGTCGATGCCTTCAGTCCCAAAGTTGCCGGTTATGGCCGACGCCTGGCCGAAAGCGAGGCTCGGTATCGTCGACATGGAGTAGTTCAGCATCAGGGTGTCGATAGTGGCAGGGATCCTGTTGCCGAGCGGAGGCATGAACCGCCATGCATAACTCAGTGATCCGTCAGTGGCCGGGGCCGTGCTGGCCGTGGATGCGGTCGCTGACGCGCCACTCTGGGCGGGAGTTGCAGCCATGACGGCCGATGTGCCGCAGAGGAGCGCCGACATGGCGAGAATATGTAGGAACAGTCGTTTCACAAGCACAAAATTACACATTATAATTCAATTTGAAAAAAAATAGCTAACTTTGCACTTCAAAACCGAAACCTGATGAATAGACTCTGCATCATAATCGCTCTGATGGCGTGTTGCCTGCCGATGGCTTCCCGGACCATTACCGACAAGCTTGACGGGCACCCTAATGTGAAGCTGACTCAGCCTGAAGCGCTGCGCCAGCGCCTGATGCCCGCAGTCGTAGCCGATGGCTCTGACGCTCACCAGGGGCATCTGCCTGAATCTGCATCGGCCGCCACTGCCGGTGGATACAGGATTCAGGTGTTCAGCGACAACAATCCCCGTACGGCCAAGCGTGAGGCCCATGCCAAGGCTGAGGCGATCGGTGCTGCATTTCCCCAATGGGGCACATACATATCATATGACTCGCCATATTGGCGGCTCAGGGTGGGAGACTTCCGCTCCTATGATGATGCGACGCATGCGGTTGTGGAGCTGAAAAACGCTTTCCCTGCATGGCGCAAGGAGTTGCGCGTGGTGCGTGACAAAATCAGAGTTCCGGCCTCAGAGTAACTTCATGGACATGGAAATAAAAGACTACGACGAAACCAAGGTGGAGCAGCTGGCCGCGCACTATGAAGCGATCCTGCGGCTGATAGGCGAAGATCCTACGCGCGAGGGCTTGCGCAAGACTCCGATGCGTGCTGCAAAGGCCATGCTCTATGCCACTTCGGGCTATCGGCTCGATCCCACTGCCATTATGAGTCAGGCTATATTCAGCTACAATGGCTCACGCATGGTGATAGTCAAGGATATAGAATTCTACTCACTTTGTGAGCACCACATATTGCCGTTTTTCGGCACCATGAGCATCGGCTATGTGCCCGACGGCACCATGCTTGGCCTGAGCAAACTGGCGCGTGTGGTCGATGCCTATGCACGCCGCCTTCAGGTGCAGGAACATCTCACGGCTCAGGTGTGTCGCGAAATTTTCGAGACATTGCCTGCAAAGGGCGTGATTGTGAGCTGCACTGCGCAGCATCTCTGCATGAAAATGCGCGGAGTCGAAAAGCAGGAGAGTGCTACCACCACAACGGACTATCTCGGTACGTTTGCCGAAGATCCGGCCATGAGAGCTGAATTCTTTGCCGCCCTTAAATCATAATAACCCAATTAGACCATGCAAATCCAGCGACTACAGAATCTCTATCTGTTGATAGCCCTGATACTTCAGGTTTCCTCAATATTCATTCCCTGGTGGACTACTGCCGATGCCTCCAAGATTTCGGTGTGCACTGATCCGGTGCTGCTGATTTTGTGCTGCCTGGCTGCGGCACTGTCGCTCGTCGGAATATTCCTGTTCAAGAATCTGCGCCGCCAGAAGCTTGTGGCGGCTATCGCTGCCCTGATCGGTCTGCTCTCGGTGTCATATGCGTTTGCACTTACATATATTGACACTGAAAGTGCTGTGACCATGGCTCTCGGCGGATGCCCCATGGCAATCGGTGCCATCTTCGACATAATGGCCCGTAACTGCATGATCCGCGACGATAAGCTGCTCCGCTCCGCTGACCGTTTGCGTTAAAGAAGTCCAGCCTGATGCTGTTTTCGGTTATAACCGTAAGCTATAACGCCGTTTCCACGATAGAACCGACGCTACGCAGCGTCGGCGAGCAGACGTGGACTGACTACGAACATATAATCATGGACGGTGCCTCGACCGACGGCACCGTCGATCTGTGCCGTCGATATGCGTCGGATCGTACGCTCATTGTCAGTGAGCCGGATAAGGGCATATATGACGCAATGAACAAGGCGATGGAGCGCGCGTCAGGCACCTATCTCATATTTCTCAACGCCGGTGACTCTTTTCCCTCTCCGTCCACTATGGCTGACTATGCCGCAGACATAACTGCACACGGACAGCCCGGTATCGTCTATGGCCAGACCACTCTTGTGGACTTGGAGCGCCGGCCTATCGGCCCGCGCCATCTCACGGCTCCGGATCATCTCACTGTCAATAGCTTTGCTTCCGGGATGCTTGTGTGCCATCAGGCCATGGCTGTGAAGCGATCTATCGCGCGTCCTTATGATCTTGCATATCGTTTCTCGGCTGACTATGACTGGGTGATCGGTTGTTTGAAGCGCTCGCCGGGCAACTACTACACCGGACGCTGCACAGCCCTCTATCTCAGTGAGGGTGTGACTACGGCCAATCGCCGCCGCTCACTTATCGAGCGCTTCCACATCATGTGTCGCCACTATGGCACCTTGCCCACTCTCGCCCGCCACCTTGGCTTCGCTCTCCGCGCTCTCCTCCGCCGTTCCTTATAGTTCGCGTCAGTAGCAACTGTGCACAGCATGAATATGGCTAAGTTCAATGACTTTATGACGCGGTTGAATCTGGATGCGCTGCGTGACTATTGTGCGCTGCATGGCAATGTGGTGCGCTATGCTAAAGGTGAGAGTCTGGTACGTGAGGGAGAACTGTGCCGTAATGTCGGATTTGTGAAGTCAGGCTATTTCAAATATACCGCCATAAGTACCGATGGCGATGAATGCGTGGTTGGATTCTCATTTGCAGGCGAACCTGTTATGGACTATGTGAGGTCGTTTCTGCATGGGAAGTCATCGTTGATATCGATTATAGCAGGTTGCGATGCGGAGATGATTCAGGTCCCGCTTGCGATTGCCAGGCCGCTTATGATCAAGGCTAATCCTGGCTTTATAGCAGAAACGTCGTCAGTGCTGTTGCTTGAAGCTTATATGCGCTATCTAACCATGCACACCATGACTCCGCTGGAGCGTTACAAGGAGTTGCTGCCGCGCTTGCGCGATGTGATAGATCTGGTGCCATATCGGGAGTTGGCCTCATTTCTGGCTGTGTCGCGGAGGCAGTTTCAGCGCATACGTGAAGAAGTGGAAAAATGATATTTGTGCTGATGGGACATTTGTCCCGCTGAAAGATATATATTGTCCGTAACTTTGCAGGGAACCAATTCCCGAAACACTATGTTACGAATTCTGAAATCTTTCATTGCTGCCGTTGCACTGATTGCGATGTGCACATTTGATTTATCGGCCAAAAAGAATCCGGAAGATACACATGTGATCGTTACGTTCACCGATGGATCGTGTATTGACGGCTACATTACTTCAAATTTGATAAACTACATGAAGCCGAATGTAAGCAGTGTGAGCATTAGTAGAGAGTTCGGTGGCGAGTCACAGAAATATAGTTCTCAAGAGGTTGCTTCTATTGTGTTCCCCTGCGTCGGTGAGGATAGTGTTCCTGTCATCTATCATTCGGTAATGGCACAGAAGCAGATATCTAACTTGCTGAAAAAGAATCCAAAGCCATATGATAAGCCGATATTCCTGCGCCTGATCTATGATGGCGCGAACGTGAAAGGCTATGTTATGCCGATACTTGATGTTACCAATGTGCCTTCCCAGACCATTGTCAACCATACATGGCGCTTCTTCTATAAGGCTGCTGATTGTGAGGTGGCTAAGGCCTATTGGGATGCTACTGACGGCATTGTGCCGTCAATGAGAAAAGTGATGAAATTCTATTTCAGGGAATTTCCTGATTTGCAGAAGATGGTTGACCGCAAGGAAGTGACACCTGCTGATTTCAGGAAAAGTCCTGCTATGGTATTGCCTCTCATGGATATGACCTATAAGAAATCTGATAAGAAATAATTATCAGGGATAATCGGTAGTTAAGGTCTGCTTATAGGCCTTTAAATAATTGCGCCCGGAGACTGGTCGTGTGACTGTCTCCGGGCGGTTGGTATAGAGAGAAGAATAAGAAGAGTCTGGATTAGGAAGCAGAGGGATTACTTCATGTTTTTAATTGCCTCGAGAGCGGCTTTGTAGTCCGGTTCCTGTGAGATCTCCGGCACGAGTTCCTCATAGACGATACGACGGTCGCGGTTCATCACGATCACGGCGCGGGCCAGCAGTCCGGCCAGAGGTCCGTCGATGAGTTGCAGACCGTATTTCTGGGCGAAGAGGGGCGAGCGGAATGCCGATGCCACGATGGCGTTGTCGATGCCTTCGGCTGCGCAGAAACGTTGTGCTGCAAACGGCAGATCCATTGATACGTTGATGATCTTTACGTCAGGCAGTTGAGCTGCTTCCTGATTGAAGCGGCGCACCGACATGGCGCATACTTTGGTGTCGAGAGAGGGGAATATGTTGAGAATCACGCGGGTGTCGAGAAAGTCAGTGCAGCGTATTTCCTGGAGGTCAGTGCGGACCAGGGTGAAGCAGGGAGCTTTTTCGCCTACGCGGGGCATTTCGCCGTATGTGTGGCAGGGATTGCCTTGGAAGTAAACTGTTTCCATAATTGATGTCAGTGAGATGATGAAGTAGTAGTTGAAAGTGTTATCATCTTCATAACGTCGGCGGCAAGCTGATTGTTCAGCCCGACAGTGACATATTTGACTGTGCCACGTGAATCACACACCAGGATGACCGGCAGAGCTGCCGCCCCGCAGTCCGCAGCAAGGCGTTTGGCTCCATTTACGGCCGTTTCCCCGTCACGTAGGCTCTGTCCGAGTACGTTGCGATTGATCTCAGGGTCACGTCCGGTGAAAGCATAAATTACTGCAGCATCAATCGGCACGCGTGATGTTGCCGTCCGGACTTCCTCAATCAGTTGTGGCGTTAGTGCCGCTTCGGCATCGGCAATGACCACTACGGTTGCCGGGGTGGGGAAGGAGGCCGCGGCATCGCGTGTTAGCCGCTCTCCGCGCTCACTGAATGTGAGCGGCAGTGAGAAGGCCGGGAATTGTTGGCCTGGCATGGATTCTATGGCAAAATTGCTTTGCCTGTAGTTCTCAAACACATCGGAGTAGGCGGTTCGCAGCCACTCTTC
>CAZKRV010000022.1:0-4284 GCA_964555345.1 uncultured Bacteroides sp. | reverse complement strand
GAGTTCGCGTGCGATCTCTCCGGGTATGAGTGACGCGAACTGTACGGTGTGCTGCACGGCGCGGTTGCCTGTAAGCGGAATAGAGTCCCATTCGGCATGATATTCACGCAGCCGGTGGTTACGATAGGAATAGAAGTGGTCGCCAAACCAAGCAGAGAATCCATCGCTTGGGCCGGATGGAGTGTCTATGCTCCAGTTGATCAGGTATGAATTGGGAGCAGGCTGTTGCAGCTCCACTGAGTAGACCACATCGTCGTCGGCCTGAGGCAGTGTCACTGCATAGCGTGCTGATGCCGCATAGTCCGATGCTGATGCAAGTCGGTCTATAATGAGGTCAAGCCCCTGTGCGTCGGCGCACAGAGGCATTGAATAGCATACAAAAAGCAAAGCAAAAAAATGGCAGAAATTCCCTTGTTTTCTCATAAACGGTTTAGTTGAATCTACTATTATAACGCGTGGGGTGGCCTATTGGTTCAGCAGTAGAAGTGATTCGGGGCCGAGATTGAAGAGCAGGTCAAGCACTGATAGGCCTGGCAGGAAGCCGAATTTTTGTTGACGCACCTGCCAGTATGGCCCGATTTCGCTCTGGAGTGGTTGAGGCGCGTTGGATCCGAGCGGTTCGTAGCTCACGCTGACCGGCAGATTCAGGCATCGCCGTATTACTGTGTCGAATTTCCTGTTGAGTTCAGCCACAGTCGTGAACGTTGCTGGATCAAGCAACGCATTGAAGTCATCGGCATAAAATTCATAATAGGGCGTGCGTCCATAGGCACTCTCGAGGGCGGTGCGGTGCACTTCCCACCATCGGCCGTGTAGGCTGACTTCGGTTCGGTCCCATGTCGGGCCATAGGGCTTGGCTATCGGCACTGTCAGTTCCATCGGTCCGCGGGCATCGGCGATGAGACAACGGTGAGTCTGCTTACAGCGTTTGTCGAACCTGACGGCTGTGTCGATTACCACCGGACCGTGGTGGCGCAGCATGGCCCGGTAATATGTTGGTCCGGGGCAGAACATGGTCGGGAGTACAAGTGGTGAACTGTCGGGCATGTCGAGGCGTTAATATAGATGAATTGAGAAAATTACTCTAATAACGATTGACCAAGGTGGCGAGTCATTGTCGGGTCGGCGAAGGATATGAAATCCTCTTCACTTTACTTGGAAGTGATGTTGATGCGTATGAGACTGACGCATTCTTCGACCGGAGCATCTGTGCGGGATGCGCTCAGCCGCAACACACAATAAACAACAACACTTTCATCTCGGTGATACGCAGACACCGGAAGTAAGAAAAACCGCCGGAAGAATAATCCTCCCGGCGGTCTTTTGTTATTCTATCTTTTGTCAAGGCGGTGAATTACTTCACAGCTTCGATGGTCACGGCACGATCCAGATAGATCTGGTCGCGGTTGTCGATGCGGTTGCCTTCACCAGACTTGGCGTTGAGCTGACCTTCGGCAACACCGTTGCGAACGAGCTGCTTGATAACGGCGTTGGCACGGTTGGTGCGCAGACGGGCGTTGATGGCGTCGGTGCCAGTCCAGGTGTCAGCCCAGCCGGTTACGTCGTAAGAGGTGTTGGGGTTAGCCTTGATTTCGGCGGCTACAGACTTCAGCACGTTGACGTCTACGCGGTTCAGGCGTGAGGAACCGATGGGGAAGTAGAAAGTAGCCAGGGGAGCCACGCAGGGAGCGGCTTTCTCTACCGGACGATTCAGGCAGTCATTGAGCTGCTTCTGGAGGTTGGCGATTTTAGCATCGGCCTCGGCAAGCTGAGCCTTGTATTCGTCGCAAGTGGGGATTTCGGGGATAATGGGCACGATGGGTGCGCTCCAGGTGCGGTTGTTGAAGAGATATGTCAGTGACAGCGAAGCACCGAGGTTGGAGTTGATGGCGTTGTCGATATCACCATCGCGGTTTGCGCCAAGAGCGGTGTAACGGATATCAAGGCCGAGGGCTACCTGCTTGCTTACGTTGAAGCTGTTGATAAAACCAACGCGGATGCCGAGCGAGGTGTCATAGCTCTTGCTGAAATATTTGGTGTCAGCGTCTTTCTGCTGGAGACCAACGTATACACCACCACCACCATAGGCGATGAAGTTGTAGACGCGGTTGGGCTTATAGCCGCACCACCAGTTGGTGAAGTTAACCATGAGGTCAAGGTTTGCACCGAAGTTGTAGACAAAAGTCTTGTAATATTCACCGTTTTTGCCGAACTTGTCGATCTGGCCGTGGTCGTAAACCTTGCCGAAGCAGTGTTCGTCCTTGCTTACGCCTTTCAGACCCATGTAGTTGAGTTCAACGCGTGAACCTACGATGGGAGAGAACCATTTACCGAAGAACAGACCGGCTTCGGGAGCGAAGCGATCAGACCATTTACGAGCGCTGTCATACCTGGAGAACTGGTAGTTTACACCACCTTCAGCGCCAATAAACCAGTTGTCTTTAAACCGGTTGAAAGTGTAGCCCTGAGAGGGATCCTCCGTGTAGGTGATCTCCGGGGCCTGGGCGAATGCCTGGGTAGACATTACGGCTGCACAAGCTAATGCAAGGAGTGCACTTTTCTTCATAATTGCTTATTGGTTAGAGTAGTAAATAAATAGTTTAATGTGAATGAAGCCCAAAAGGGCGTAGTTTTGCGGTGCTAAGTTACAACAATATTTTAAAAACACCAAAAATATTGTTAAAATCTGATGAAATCTGTGAGTCGCTCACTCTCATTTGTTTGCACGCTTGCGTTCAAGTTCATCGAGTATGATTTTGCGCAAACGTATGTGATGAGGGGTAACTTCCACATATTCATCGCCTTTGATGTATTCGAGAGCTTCTTCAAGCGAGAACACTACGGGGGGGACGATACGGGCTTTATCATCAGCACCGCTGGCACGCATATTTGTGAGTTTTTTCGACTTGGTCACGTTGACAACTATGTCGTTGTCTTTGGCGTTTTCGCCGACCACTTGACCTGCGTATACTTCCTCTTGCGGGAAGATGAAGAAGCGACCGCGGTCCTGAAGTTTGTCAATAGCATAGGCATAGGCCGTACCTCCTTCCATCGCGATGAGCGAACCGTTCGTGCGGCGCTCGATCTCGCCTTTCCATGGCTGGTATTCGAGAAAGCGGTGAGCCATTATCGCTTCGCCGGCGCTTGCGGTAAGCACGTTGTTGCGCAGACCGATGATGCCGCGTGACGGAATGTGGAATTCCATATGGATACGGTCGCCCTGTGCATTCATCGACACCATTTCACCTTTGCGGCGAGTAACCATGTCAATTATTTTAGAGGAGTATTCCTCAGTCACGTTGACGGTAAGCAGTTCCACCGGCTCGCATTTCACTCCGTCTATCTCCTTTATGATCACCTGAGGCTGTCCGACCTGAAGCTCGTAGCCTTCGCGGCGCATGGTCTCGATAAGTACGGACAGATGAAGCACGCCGCGACCGAACACGGTCCAGACGTCTTCCTGTCCGGCCTTTTCTACTCTGAGAGCCAGGTTGCGGTCCAGTTCGCGGGTGAGGCGGTCGCCAATGTGGCGTGAAGTCACAAACTTGCCGTCACGGCCGAAGAAAGGACTGTCGTTGATTGTAAACGTCATTGACATCGTAGGTTCGTCAATGGCTATGCGTGGAAGCGCTTCCGGAGCAGATGCATCTGCTACTGTATCGCCAATCTCAAAACCTTCGATACCCACCAGTGCACAAATGTCGCCTGAGCTGACTTCGCTGACCTTTTTGCGCCCCATGCCTTCGAAAGTGTGGAGCTCCTTGATGCGCTGCTTCACGGTTGAACCGTCTTTCTTCATCAGCACGATCTCCTGACCTTCGCGCAGGGTGCCGCGGTGTACGCGGCCAATGGCTATACGGCCGACATAGCTTGAAAAGTCAAGCGAAGTGATGAGCATCTGGGCCGGACCTTCAATTACTTCCGGTTCCGGAATGTGTTCGATGATGGCATCGAGCAGAGGCAGGATATTGTCTGTCGGAGTCTGCCAGTCCTGACTCATCCAGCCCTGTTTGGCCGAGCCGAATATGGTGGGGAAGTCAAGCTGCTCTTCGGTTGCATCGAGACTGAACATAAGGTCAAACACCATGTCCTGCACTTCGTCCGGCCGACAGTTGGGCTTGTCAACTTTGTTGATCACGACCACGGGCTTAAGGCCCATCTGGATCGCTTTCTGTAGCACGAATCTGGTCTGGGGCATCGGACCTTCGAATGCATCTACCAGCAGCAGGCAGCCGTCGGCCATGTTGAGCACTCGCTCCACCTCGCCACCGAAGTCAGCGTGTC
>CAZKRV010000021.1:0-19194 GCA_964555345.1 uncultured Bacteroides sp. | reverse complement strand
CGCAACGCCACCATAGTCATCACACACTATCAGCGTCTGCTCGATTACATAAAGCCGGACTTCGTACACGTGCTCTACAAGGGACGCATCGTGCGCACCGGAGGCCCCGAACTGGCTCTGGAGCTGGAGGAACGCGGCTATGACTGGATCAAAAGTGAAATCGACGCTCTGGATTCGGCACTATGAGCACTCCCGCACGCCAATACACTGACCTATACGACGCGAACCGCGCGCTGCTCGGCGACCGCCCCGCCGCGCGCCGCGCGCTCGAAAACGCCGAGCTCCCCGATGTGCTCGCGCCTGACTACGGACTGAACCTGAGCCGCGTGGCTATTCCGGTCAACGTAGCGGAATCGTTTCGCTGCGACGTCCCCACCGTAAGCACCGCACTCGGCCTGGTGCTCAACGACACTTTCGTTCCCTCTTCGACCCTCGCCGGCCGCCTGCCCGAGGGCGTGATATTCGGCTCTCTCCCCTCCCACCCCTCCCACCTGTCTGAAATAGCCGACCCCAACGCGCTGACCGCGCTCAACGATCTGCTGCTTCAGGACGGCGTGCTGGTCTACGTGCCCGCCGGCATCAAGTTGAGCAAACCGCTCCAGCTGGTCAACATATTCTCATCGGCCGTAGACCTGATGGCCGTGCGGCGAGTGGTGGTGGCGCTCGGACGCGGCGCTGAAGCCCGCATGCTCGTGTGTGACCACACACAGGATCAGGAGCGCCGATACATGTCACTTGAAGTCATGCAGATCAACCTGGCTGAAGGCGCCCGTTTCGATCTGGTCGACATAGAGGAGGCCTCTCCCCTCACCGGCCGCCGACTCGAGGTCCGCGCAAAACTCAGCGACGATGCCTCGCTCAACATGACCCTGGCCCATCTGAGCGGAGGCGACTCCGCCGCCGACATCAGGGTGCACCTCGACGGACGCGGAGCATCGGCCAGAATCAACGGCATGGTGATAGCCGGCGGCGACAGCCGCGTGGGCTGTGACACCACAGTGTGGCACCACGACGAACACACCACGTCGGATCAGCTCTTCAAATACGTGTGTGACGATCGCTCGCGCGGCTCCTTCTGCGGACGCATCGTGATCGACGAGGCCGCCCGGTTCACCGAAGCATATCAGACCAACCGCAACGTGCTCGCGTCGGAGAGTGCGCATATGCACTCCGAACCGACTCTCGAGATATATTGTGACGAAGTAAAATGTTCGCACGGCGCCGCCACCGGACAACTCGATACCGATGCCCTTTTCTATATGCGCTCACGTGGCATACCCGAAGATGTGGCCCGCCATATGCTCATGGAGGCATTCATGGCCGACGTGATTGACCGTGTAGCCATCGAGGGACTCCCCGACCGCCTGCGCCTACTCGTCGAACGCCGGTTCAACGGAGTAGATTCCGCCGCCTGCGCCAACTGCTCTCCCTCCGCGCTCAACACTCCTACCTGCGCCGCCGATGCTTGACATTAACAGCATACGCTCTGAATTTCCGGGCTTGGAGCGCACGCTCTACGGCCGCCCGATGGTCTATCTCGACAACACGGCCACGTCGCAGACACCGCGCCGGGTAATTGACGCGGTGACACGCGGCTATACCGACTCGAAAGCCAACGTGCACCGCGGAGTCCATACTCTATCACAGGAAGCCACCGCACTGCAGGAGGCCGCCCGCGAGCGAATCCGCGCTTATATCGGCGCGGCAAGCACATCGGAGGTGATCTTCACCCGCGGCACTACCGAGGCAATCAATCTGGTGGCTGCAAGCTACGGATCTCTCCTCGCTCCCGGCGACGAAATCCTGATCACGGTAATGGAGCATCATGCCAATATCGTGCCCTGGCAATTACTCGCTTCCCGCTCCGGCGTGGTGGTCAAGGCCGCTCCCATTCTCCCTGACGGCTCACTTGATCTGGAAGCATGGAAGGCAATGATAACCGAACGCACCCGCGTGGCGGCATTCTGCCACGTCAGCAATGTGCTCGGCACGGTCAACCCTGTGGCTGAAATGTGTGCCTATGCCCGCAGCCAAGGGGTGGTGACGCTGGTCGACGGTGCACAGGCAGTGGCACACAGCCGGATCGACGTACAGGCCCTCGGCGCTGACTTCTACGCATTTTCCGCACATAAGATGTACGGGCCTACCGGCATCGGAGTGCTCTACGGACGCGAGGCCCTGCTTGAGAATATGCCCCCATGGCAGGGAGGAGGCGAGATGATAGGACATGTGAGCCTGACTGAACCGACCACGTTTGCGGAATTACCCTATAAATTTGAGGCGGGCACGCCCGATTTTGTAGGTATCGGTGCGCTCAGCGCCATGATAGACTTCATTGAAAGCGTGGGCATGGAAAACATATACGCCCACGAACAGGAACTGCTGGCCTATACCACCCGGCGTATGACTGAAGAGGTGGAAGGGCTGCGCATATTCGGCACCGCGCCCGGCAAAGATGCCGTGATCTCATTCCTGATCGGCCACCATCACCACTACGATACTGGCATGTTGCTCGACAAGCTCGGAGTGGAAGTGCGCACCGGCCACCACTGTGCTCAACCGCTGATGCACGCTCTCGGCATCGATGGCACCGTCAGAGCGGGATTTGCAGTCTACAATACGCGCGCCGAGGCCGACGCGTTTGTCGACGCTCTGGTACGCGTGGCCACAATACTTGGATAAGCGAACATATAACCCATATATCCCCCACCCTAACACATGAAAAATTACCTATCAGCCGCCCTAATAGCAATAAGCGTGGTAATACTCGGCCTCTGCATCAAGGCCGGAATCGACAACATCGCTTTCCGCGACCGCACCGTAACCGTGCGCGGACTGGCAGAGCATCAGGTCGAGGCAAATCTTGTGTCATGGCCCATGAGCTACGACATAGCAGGCAATGACCTTCAGGCTCTCTACGCTAAACTGCAAGCCAACAACAAGATCATCGTAGACTTCCTCACCTCGAATGGACTGGATTCCGAAGACATCTACGTGAACCCGCCCAGCGTCTATAATGCCGAGGGGAATGTCTATGGCGGCGACCGCGCACGCTATCAGTACAATTTTACATCTACCGTCACGGTCAATACGACCAAGGTAAAACTGGTGCGCGAGCTTCAGAACCGCATGCCTGAGTTGCTGCGTCAGGGCGTAGCGGTCAACAACAACTACACCAACTACCAATACACCGACCTCAACAGCATCAAACCTCAGATGATCGCTGAAGCAACCCGCAATGCCCGTGAGGCTGCCGACCAGTTCGCATCGGACTCAAACTCAAAGGTTGGTAAGATCAAGACTGCCTCGCAGGGGCAGTTCTCAATCGAGTCGGTCGACAACTCCACTCCCTACCTTATGAAGGTGCGTGTAGTTTCCACCATCGTCTACTATCTTCAGGACTGATCCTATTTATTCCCTTACATACCTACAAAACACAAGCATCTCCGCATTGGCTACAAGCCCGGAGATGCTTTTATTATATGCCCAACCTTAGAGGGTGCGGCGGTAGGCGGCAGCGTTGCGAAGATGATCGGAATATGAAGAAGTAAAGTTGTGGAGGCCGGAGCGGTCAGGGCGCGCGCACATATAGATATAGTCATGAGGAGCAGAGTTGAGGAGCGCATCGATAGTCGCAGCCTCAGCCAGACGGATAGGGCCAGGCGGAAGCCCGGGCACCTGATATGTATTGTAGGGAGAGCGCGTAGCAAGGTGTTTGGAGAGTATGCGACGCAGTGTAAAGTCACCCACGGCAAACTTTACGGTCGGATCGGCCTGCAAAGGCATACCGCGGCGGAAACGATTGAGATATAGACGGCTGACAGTGCCCCGCTCGGCACGGTCATTGGTTTCTTCTTCGGCAATGGAGGCTATAGTTGCAGCCTGCACCGGCGTCAGGCCGAGGGAGAGGGCTTTGGCACGCCGCTCGTCGGACCAAAATCGATTGCGATAGTCGAGCAGACGGCCGACAACAGTCTGTGGTGCGGCAGTCCAATAAAACTCATAGGTATCAGGCAGGAAGGCAGCTATATATTGTGACGATGACGTGAATCCGGCCTCAGGGAGCACAGAGTCACATGCGGCAAGGAACTGCTCAGGGGTAATCTCAAGCTGTGAAGCAATCCGCGAGGCAACGTCAGAGAGCAATCTGGAATTATTGACAGTGACACGGACCGGATCCTGACGGCGACGCACAAGCCGTCGTGCAAAATCTTTGGCACGTTCGCCGGACTCGACACGATACGCGCCGTGTGCGGTAGCGTCATCGGGCGCAGCATGGTCAAATATGGTGAAGACGCGTCCACCCCAGTCACCGAGCCGGGCTTCGAGCATGGAGCGGAGGCTGTCGCGCGGAGTGTCAGCTGGAATCATGATCCACACAGGTTCACCGGAATAAGTCGCATTAATCATGCGCCACCCGATCACAGCCGCGATGGCGAGGGCCACAAGTATGGCTATCGCGTATTTCACTCTATCGTGCCAATTTCGGCAATGCCGCCGGTGACCGGATTGAAGATTACGTAAGATGCACCTTTCTTGGCTGTAAAGAGTGCGGGATCAAGTCCATAAGTCACCCCGAACTGAGCCATCTCAAATGTCTTGGAAGCATAGGTCTTGCCATCAAAGGTCACACTCACGCGTGCCTCTCCGGGAATACGGTATGCCACGCCTCCTTTAGGCATCTTTTTAGGCTCACCTTTGTCGTTGACAGGCATGGAGCCGCGTGAAAGCACGTCGACATTGAGATAGATAGGCGCACCGCGCAGATCGTCAGCGTCGACCGGACCGGCAGTGGAGCTGAGTCGGGCAAGCACCTTTCCGGATTCGGCTTCGGTGGGGATCACTGTGAGGGTCACCACTTCGGTCGAAGTCTGTTCGGTGCCAAGGAACATGGCGGTGAGAGCTTCTTCCTGAGCATCAAGGCTCTGCATGATGATTTTGAGAGCCTCACCGTCGGGCATCTGGTCAGCCTGGCCGGTCAGGTAGTCGTTGCGGCTTGAGCGGATCTCCATGATGCGTGCGGCAGCAAGCTCAGCCTTCTTTGCCTGCGAGGAACTCTGCACCATCTCAGCCGTGAGGGCACGGCGGGCATCAGGGCCTTCAAGCGGAGATGGAGCAGCCTGACGCGCCTCGGGAAGTGTGAGCGAAGGGCGTTCGGGAACTTCATCAGTATTGATGGCCAGGGGAAGCCCGCGGCGGTCAACGATGATAAACGGAGATGCAGCACTCTTGAGAGTGACCAGATATTGTTCAGCTTCAGGATCGGCCGCAGCTTCGGACTGAATGATCACGTTTTTAAGCTGCCAGCTCTCGGACTGCGAGGCCACGGCGTCGGAGGTTCCGAGATAGCGGGAAGCATACTTATAGAATTCGCCGGGAGTGCGTACCGTACGCTCTGCTTCGAGGGTTATTTTCAGCGCAGTAACGGGGAGAGTATAAACCAGGCCATAGTCATTGGCCTTGGCTGCGGCGAGGCGCTGGGTGCTCTGCGCACTGACTGCGGCTGAGGCGGTGAGGCAAAGGCAGAGGCTTGAAATTACTGTCTTGAACATAAGCGGTTATTGATTATCAAATGGAAATGATAGACTTGATGGCTCGACCCACCTGTGCGGCAATGTCGGAGGCTGTGACACCATATTGGCCTTCGGCCTCAGCGGCAAGATCACCGGCAACACCGTGGATATAGACTCCGGCCAGCGCCGCTACTTCCGATTTATAGCCCTGTGCCATGAGTGCGGCAATAATGCCGGTGAGCACGTCACCGCTGCCGGGAGTGGCCATTGCAGGATTGCCGCTGGAATTGAAATAAAGACGTCCGTCGGGGCGTATCACCGTAGTGTAGCGTCCTTTGAGCACAATCAGAATGTTGTGGTAACGCGACATTTCTATGGCCTTGACCAGACGAGCCTCGGCGGTGGGCTGCGGACCGAAGATGCGGTCAAATTCGGCGGCATGGGGAGTAATCACCGAGAGAACCGGCACAAGGTGGAGCAGATTCTGCCGACGGGCTATGCAGTTGAGCGCATCGGCATCAAGCAGCACAGGCTGTTCACGGAGTTTCAGGAAGTTTTCAAGAGCGTTGACGGTTTCGTCGCGGGTGCCTATGCCCGGGCCAAGCGCAATAGCGGAATATTCGTGGGGCGGACGTATCTCCGAGATATAAATATCGGAATTGGCGGCCTGAAACATCGCTTCCGGCACTGCCGTCTGCATCACGTCGAAACCACATCGCGGCGAGTAGACGGTGAGCTTGCCCACTCCAGCACGCAGTGCACCACGTGCAGCCATCACTGCCGCGCCCATCATGCCGTAACTGCCGGCAACAAGCAGTGCAGAGCCAAAGTCGGCCTTGGAGCAGAACTCCCCACGGCGCTTGAGTATGCGCCTCACGTCATTGTGCTCGACCAGATAGAAAGGAGCCGGAGTGCGCTGCACCACGCCAGGATTAAGTCCGATGTCGATTGTCTTCCACTCACCCACGATTTCGGCATTGTCCGGCATCATGAATGCCAGGCGCGGGAATTGGGCCGACAGAGTGAGGTCAGCATGTATCATGTTGCGGTGCACGGACTTGGGGTTCCAATCTCCAAATAATCCAGAGGGCACGTCAATGCTGACTATCGTGGCACCGCTATCGTTGATATACTTGACCAGTTCGCGGAATCCACCCGTGAGGCCATCACGCAGACCTGAGCCAAACAGACCATCAACAACCAGGTCGCGGCGGGAGAGCTGAGGCAGGTTAAAGAGTCCTGTGATCTCCGTAAAGTTAACATCGGCTCCGAGCGCGAGCAACCGTTTCTTGCATTCGGCGCAATCAGGGCTGAGTTTATTGCCTCCACGATTGAAAAGATAAATCTCAGGACGATAGCCCTGTTCCACCAGCATGCGCGACACAGCCAGAGCGTCGGCACCGTTATTTCCGGGTCCGGCAAACACTGCAATGCGCATATTGGACCGGATCATACCGATGATTTCGGCGGTGATCCCCTCGGCCATGCGCTCGATGAGTTGAAGCGAAGTTATCTCCTCAGCTTCGATGGTGGCGCGATCGATCTCGCGCAGCTGTTCGGTGGTAAAAATCTTCATTGTCGGCAATATCTTCCCGCAAAATTAGCAAAAAAACTCCATACTACATAAAACTTTGCAAATTGATAAACAAAAACAACGGCCCACAATAGAGTGTGGGCCGCCGTAATGACAATCAGGATCTGTGATCAGTCGTGAATGAGGTAGTAGGGTGAGTATTTGTAGTTGCCGTAGTCGAGCAGCTTTGTGTCTGCGGAGATGCGGCGACGGAAGTCCTCGAAATCCTTGAGGTGCTGAGGCGTCCAGCCGGCTTCAGCTATGGCAATGAGGCGTGGAAGAGCAAGATACTCCATGTATTCGCGGTCGCTGACGTGTTCAGTCCAGAATGTGCCCTGCACACCGTAGCAATATTCACCAAGTGAATCGATGTCAACGGTATGGAAAGGCACAGTCTCGTAAGTGCGCTTCACGTGGTCAAACACTCCACCATTGCCACCGGCACCCGGAGGATCGGAGGGATCCTGACGACGGTTGATGTAGTATGGTCCCCAGGGAGTGTAGATGCAGCGCAGACCAAGGCTCGTTCCGAGCTCGGCGGCAGCATCGGCATTGCCCACGGTCCAGCAGTATATGAATGCATCGGTATCCTTTACCCGATCTGTGTCGGCACCTTTAGATGAGATCGATTCGTCCCAGAGCGAGAGGGTGCGTCCGGCAGCCTTGACATGGCTGTCGAGCTGGCTGATGAAGTGAGACTGGAGTTGACGGTAACTGGTAAAGCCCATCTTATCGTAAAGTTCACGGCAAGCTTCATTGTTCTGCCAGGCAGTGATGGGACACTCATCACCACCTACGTGAATACTCGGATAGGGGAAGATGTCCATCAACACGTCAAGCACGTCGGTAGCAAACTTGACAGCGGCAGGATTGGCTACATTGAGCACGTCGGGAGAGATGACGCCATCACACCAGACGCGGTGTTCAGCCTCAGGATCACAGGAAAATTCGGGATATGAGGCCATGACGGCACAGCAGTGGCCGGGGAGGTCAACTTCCGGAATCACCTCGATGTGGCGCTCCTTGGCATAAGCCACCACATCACGCAACTCGTCCTGAGTATAGAAATAAGGGCCATATGGACGGTTGATCCAATATTGCGTACCGGCCTGCATATCAGTGAAGCGGCAGTCAGTGGCAGTAGCGCCGACGGTGGTGAGGCGGGGATACTGAGGTATCTCTATGCGCCAGCCCTGATCGTCGGTCAGATGCCAGTGGAAGCGGTTGAGCTTGTAGTAACTCATCACGTCAATCATGCGCTTGACCTCATCGGCAGTGAAGAAGTGGCGGCTCACGTCGAGCATGAAACCGCGGTACTCAAAGCGGGGTTCATCGACAATCGAGACAAGCGGGAGGCCATAGCGGCTTACAGATGCATCTCTCACTCCGGCCATCACATTTGGAGGCAGCATCTTCCTGATGCTTTGAAAGGCGTAGTACAGTCCGGCAGGTGTGGCAGCTGTGACAGAAGCGCCCTCAGGGGTGACGGTAAGTGTATAGCCCTCAGCAGGAAGCACAGAGTCAACGGCCACGGTGATATGTGCTGCCACCGAGTCCACAGCCGAAGCTGTGAACCCGGTGGCAGTATTTAGAGCACCGACAAAGCGGCTGACTTCATCGGCCATGTCGGCAGGCAGGGAAGCCACACTGACTTTCAGGTCGGAGGGAAGCACCCACTCACCTTCAGCCACAGTCATCTCCATGGGACGTGGCGTAAGGTTAACGAAGGTATCGGCAGCCTTTGCGGCTACAGGAGCCATCATGGCTACAAAAAGAGCGGCAACTAATTTTAAACGGCTCATCGAATCAGTATCTTCTGACCATTAATGATGTAAATGCCCGGAGCGGAGGCGGCACGCAGACGCCGGCCATTGAGGTCGTAGATGCCTGAGGGGGCCGAGGCAGCCTGATCGGCACCAATCTCGTTGATGGCAGTGTCAACCATATAGGTCACAGTGATGTTTTTGTGGGAGCTGACGCAGTCAAGGCCTTCAGCACCTGTCACATCAGCCACCAGAAGGCCGGGACGCCAGGTAGCGGCAAAGAGGAACTCGCTGCCGGCAGCCACTTCGACTGAACGGGTCAGGAGCGTATTGCCATTTTGGTCTATTTCGGTCACATTGATCTCAAAGAGGGGAGCAGCAGAAAACTCGAAAATTTCGACAGGCTGACCCTGTCCGGGACCCCAGCCGGAGAGCGAGCCGTCGGTATTGCCGTCCCAGTAGAGATCATCAGAGGAGTTCTTGATGCGCCAGTTGTCGGCCGAGGGGTCATAGGTGCAGATGAATGTCTCACCTTCTTCAGCCAGATAGATCAGGTTGGAACCGCCGGAGGTAAACACAGCGGGAATGTAGAGATCATGGGCCACATTGCGGAACTTGAAGTTGGATCCTGAACCTTCAGCTACCCAGAGGTAGTTGGAGCCAACGTTGCGGCAGGTTGCCGATCCCATCACGGCACCGGAGGCAGTGGCATAGCGGTATACGTTGCGACCTCCACCTCGGGGGTCAGCATCATAGAGCACATAAGTGTGTCCGTCGATCAGGGTACTGACGGCATCGGCCACATCACGCACACCGATATTGGCCTCGGTGGAGTAGATCACCCCTACCTCTACGTCGGCAGTGGGAGTAACAGAGGCAGGAGCGCCGTCGGCCATCTTCACAAAGGTAAAGAAAGGCAGCTCGGGAGCCTTGACAGCAGTGGCTTTGCCTACAGGAGCGGCAGTGACAACACGGTCAATCAGGGTGCCGTCGGCCAGACGACACACGTAGGTGAGGGTCCAGTCCGTGCGTTCGTAGACCACGCGATAGCCACCGGTGATTTCGGTGTAGCTCTTGAATTTATAGTTGGGTATAGCAGGTACGGATTCCTCGACGGGGATTGCCCAGTCACTGCCTTCAGCATGGGTGGACTCGAAGCTGCCGAGAGCGTTGCCTTCAGTGTCGACGCACACATAGTCGACAGTCACAGCCTTGAGAGCTTCCCATGTGGCGCTCTGGTTGCGGATTGCATTGCCGGCAGTGGTGGAGCCGGAGCTGATGGTGCCGGGGTTGGCCATGGAGTTGGCGGCCAGAGGATAGAGGTTCTTGCCGTTGACACTCAGCATGAGGTCATCATGGCCCTCCCAGCGGGTGATGCGCACGTTAGGAGCCGCAGGCTTGGCACCCATAGTTACAGGATAGCCGCAGTCACCGCTGAAGAAACCGGTGCCCTGAGTGGAGCTGACAGGATTAGTGGCGCCACCGGAGATATAGCGACCGGTAGCACGGTTGCGCAGGGTGACGGTCTGTATGTGGTGTTCGGTGTCAATTTCCGATTCTTCAACGATCCATGCTTCATTGGCCCAGTCGCAGCAGTTCCATGCGAGCAGGTCGAGATCAGCCTTGTCACACAGAGAGGCCTGGCCGAAGCCATCGCGGTCGGTGTTGGTGATCAGATAGGTCTTGCCCTTTTCAAGATAGTTGAATTCAGGATATACGGGTTCGTCGGCATTTTCGAGCGAGAAGGTCCAGATGCCGCCATTGCCGTCGGCGGGATCGCTCCAGTTATTTACCGACTGATTTTGCGCAGCCTGGGCGCAATTGAGCCACCAGGTATTGCCCTTATCGGAGCGGATTGAATAGTAGTAGTTGGACTCGTCCTTGCCGAAATGTTCGCCGAGCACGAAGTTATAGTTTTTGGCAGAGGCATCGTATTTCCAACGTGCGCTGACAGATGAACCGATCATAGCGGGGTTGACAGAACCATCGGGCTGCGCACGGCAGACCATGGCGAACTTACCGGAACCGGAGGGGTCGGCTTCGAAGGTCCAGTACTGCCAGTCGTAGGCAGCGTTGTCGGCATCTACCTGCACATTGGTCCAGAGCTGGCTCACGGTTGCGCTCTTTTCAGACACAAGAGACGAGCCCTGACGCACCAGCTCGATGCAGCGGTTGGCGCGGTTGGCGTCGTGGCTGGCACGGGTGATCAAGCGGAAATACTGACCGGCTTCAGGATAAACCAGATCGGGTGCGGGCTCGGCATTGTCAACGTAGTGCTTGCCGTATGTATAGTTACGCATATCGAGCAGCTTGGTGTCAGCATTGAAGCGCTTCTTGAAGTTTGTGAAATTCTTCTTGCTCTGCGGACTCCAGCCGGTTTCGGCCACAGCGATCATACGGGGGAGTGAGTTATATTCCACGTGGGCAGGTTCGGCCACATATTCGGTCCAGAGGTTGCACTGCACACCGTAGTAATAAGGGAGGAGCTTGGGGTCTGTGGTGGTGGAGGGCTGAACATTGTAGATGGTCTCAAGAGTGATGGGGCCGCTCATCGACTTTGGCTCAGAAGCTCCGCTCCATTGGCTATAGTCGATATAATAGTGATAGGTCGAGCACCACACACTGCGCAGGCCAAGTTTAGCAGCCTGATAGGAGGGGCCGTCAGCTCTGGCGCCACCGAGCCAGTCATAGATCATGATGTCGGCCTCCTGCACCATCTTCGGGTCGGCGCCTTCGGCAGTGAGCACTTCGTTCCAACAGATAAGTTTGCGGCCTTTGGGCTTGACATAGTCGGCGATCTGCTTCGAGAACCAGCTCTGGAGAGCATTGTCGGTGGTGATGCCGAGCTGCTTCTTCAGTTCCTGCACCGAAGCCGATGAAGCCCATGCGGACTTCGGGCACTCGTCGCCACCGATGTGGATATATTCATAGGGGAAGATCTCAATAAGCTCGTCCATCACGTCCATGCAGAACTGCATCACGGCGGGGTTGGAGATGTCGAGAATGTTGGTCGACACACCGGGCCAGTAGCGCACGTTGTATGAGCCCTGAGGATTGGTGCTCAGCTGAGGATAGGCGGCGATAGCAGCCTCCATGTGGCCGGGCATATCCACCTCGGGGATCACTTCAATATGGCGTTCCTTGGCATAGGCCACCACTTCCTTCAGCTCGTCGACGGTGAAGTAGTTGGGACCATAGGGGTGGTTGAGGTAATATTCATAGTGGTTATCGAAGTCCCACCAGTAGGCGTTGGGGGCGGTAGCGGCCGCCTCGGTGAGTTTGGGATATTTGGGGATCTGGATTCGCCAGCCCTGGTCGTCGGTAAGATGCCAGTGGAAGCGGTTCATCTTGTAGTAACTCATCACGTCGAGCATACGCTTGACCTGATCAACATCGAAGAAGTGGCGGGCACAGTCCAGCTCATATCCACGGTGCACGTAGCGGGGTTCGTCGTTGATCTCCATAACGGGAAGTGCATAGGAGGCGACGGAAGGGTCAGTCATTTCAGCCATCACATTGGCAGGAAGCACCTTCTTGATGGTCTGGAATGCATAGAATAGGCCGGCTGAAGTCGCGGCCTTGATGGTCACTCCCGAGGCGGTGACGCTAAGCGTATAGCCTTCGTCGGCCAGCGAGGCATCATGCTGCACGGTGAAGAGGCCCGAGGCGCCTTCGGTGACACTGATGCCGGTAGCTTTGGAAAACACGCTGATGAATTTGGTAATTTCAGCCTTCATCTCCGCACTAAGCCCGGAGCTGCCAATCTGAAACGATGCCGGGAGCACAAGCTCACCGGAGCCAACGGTCATCTGCTTTGGCACGGGTGTGAGATTCACAAACGTGTCGGCAGACGCAGCGACCGGCATAAATGCGGCCACAGCACCGATGGCAAGCGATAACAATTTGGTTTTCATTGAATTATATATAAAAGTAAATAAATTGCGTAAATCTATGATTTTCAACTCACAAATATACGCAATTTATTCAATCAAAAAAAGTTGAAATGCGAAATAAACTTCTCAATGGTAAATATTCCGGCAATATTTTATCCAACCTCATTCATTAATTTTCCCTGATATAAAAGGTAAGGCGTGATTCAGCGGCGGGAGGAGAAGAAGGTGCGGAGGAGGGAGAGGGCTTCGTCGGCGAGAAGGCCGGAACGAATCTGAGTGGAGGGGTGTAGAGCCGGGCGATCGGCACGGGTCAGACCAACGTAGCCACGACGTGGGTCCGGCGCGCCGTAGACCAGTCGCGATATCTGGCTCCAGCCAATGGCTCCGGCACACATCAAGCATGGCTCGACGGTTACGTAGAGCGTGCAGTCGCGCAGGTATTTGCCTCCGAGAGTGCCGGTGGCGGCAGTGATGGCCTGCATTTCAGCATGGGCAGTCACATCAGAGAGAGCTTCGGTGAGGTTGTGACCGCGCCCTATCACCTTGCCGTCAATGGCAACAACGGCACCGATCGGTACTTCGCCGGCTTCACCCGCAAGTCGAGCTTCGCGAAGGGCGAGCATCATCATACGAAGATCTTCAGCTTCCTGTTGAGGAGTCATAGCAGTGGAATTTTCATGCCTTCATCGGCTGCGATAACCTCGCCGGAAAATGTCTGGCGGGCTTCATCAACCATAGGGGCCTCATCGAAATATCGTTTGGAGAAATGGCCGAGTATGAGCCTACGTGCCCCGGCCATAGTGGCGAGCTCACCGGCCTGGCGCGCGGTGGAGTGTCCGCGGGGACGGGCAAGTGATGCCTCGGATTCGGCATAGGTCGATTCATGATAAAGAGTGTCAACCCCCTCTATGGCCCTGGCAACACGCGGGTCAAACATGGTGTCGGAACAATAAGCATAGCTCATGGCCGGATCAGGGTCAGAGGTGAGAACGGAGTTAGGGATCACACGTCCGTCGGGGGTCACATAGTCGGCACCGGCACGTATGTCGGCCACACGATAGTGGGGCACACCGTGAAAGCGGAGCATCTCGCCATTGGCGTGACGAGGCTTTGGCTTCTCTTGAAAGAGATAGCCGAGAGTGGGCACCCTGTGATAAAGAGGGAAACAGCTTACGGTCAACGAGCTGTCTTCATAGATCACGCCATGCTGGCCAGGGGAGAGAATTTCAAAATGAATATCAAATGGAGTGTCTCCACAAATGAAACGGAGCATGGATCCGAGCAATTCGGCTCCTTCGCGAAATGTGTAGACCGTGACGGCCGACCCTTTTTCATGCAGGGCCATGGTGGATAGAAGGCCTGGCAAACCCAAAAAGTGATCGCCGTGAAGATGCGAAAGAAAGATGTGGTTGAGCCGGTTGAACTTGAGCTTCATGCGACGCATCTGGAGTTGCGCTCCCTCACCGCAGTCAACCATGAAGAGACGGTCGCGATGGTCAATGACCTGCGAGGCCGGCTGATGCCGGAGAGTGGGCACAGCCGACCCGCAGCCGAGTATGTTGACGGTAAATGTAGCCAAGACTCCTTATGCTTTGTCGAGGTGAACGTCGAGCTGAGGGAAGGGGAATTCGATTCCGGCAGCAGGCAATTCCTTATAGAAGGTCTTGTTCATGCCGAAGAATACTGTCCAAAAATCTTCGCTCCTGACCCATGCGCGCACCACGATGTCGACCGAGCTGGCAGAGAGGGAGGAGAGTTCGGCCATGGGTTCGGGAGCAGAGCCGTCGGTGATCACCAGAGGATTTTCACCGGTGAGCTTCCTGACGAGTGTGAGAGCGGCGTCAATGTCGGTGCCGTAGGCCACTCCGACGGTCCACTCCACGCGACGGCGTCCTTCGCGGGAATAATTGTTGATGGAGCCGGTGGAGAGGGGTCCGTTGGGAATTATGATCGACTTGTTGTCACCGGTGGTGAGGATAGTCGAGAAGATCTGTATCTCCTTGACAGTGCCTGTAAAGCCCTGGGCCTCGATGAAGTCACCGACTTTGTAAGGCTTAAGCAGGAGTATGAGCACTCCGCCGGCGAAGTTCTGGAGAGTGCCGCTCAAAGCCATGCCGATAGCGACACCGGCGGAGGCAAACAGAGCGATAAACGAGCTGGTTTCTACTCCGAGAATTCCAATAACCACTACGATCAGCAGGAAATAGAGAGTGATGCGCACGAGCGAGAGAAGGAAGGTGGAGAGCGACTGATCAGCCTTGCGCTTGTGGAGCATATTGTGGATCCACTTATAAAGTCGGTTGATGATCCAGCGACCTACATAGAACACTACGGCAGCCAGCACAAGATGAATTACGAATCGGACCGAAGATTGGATCAGGGTCTGAATGAAGTCATTGATCGCTTCGTTTGTGATGATTTTTTCCATTAGGATTTATTGTTGTTTATTTAGAAATTGCAGAGTCGGGAAATCGCAACAACGAGACAACATCAGAATACCACTGCAGGTCTGAGTAACCGAGCACTCCGGAGTCGGAGGCCTTAAAGAGGATACGGGTGGAGAGTCCGCAGTGGCGCGTGATCGGGTGATCAGTAGACCAGATATAATCGGAGTGAGCCTGAAACTTCACCACACGACCCAGAATCTCGCGCCAACTGTCCAGCATGGCCTGATCGGGACAAATGGTTTCGACATATTGTTCCAGATCGTAGTAGCGATATTCAGGATAGCGCGATGAGAAATAGAACTGCTGCGGAGTGAAATCCTCGGGAAGTTCACGGGCGGTGGAATAGATCTCGACCGTGGCTGCCGCCAGATCATCGAGCGCTTCGGTGGCCACCACCACCGCCGACACCGGACAGGAGCCGAAAGTATGCACACCGTAATGCTCCATCACGGTGCGTGCGGTGGCCTCGAGAGCCGAGGGCGATCCGTCGAGGAGCAACGGCAGGGTCTTGTCGTAGGGCATGCCGTCATATGGCGTCTCTGTCACCGATCCGCAGAGATAGGGCGCGGCGTGACGCAACTCATAGGCCACCTCGACAGAGCTCATCAGGCAGCAGTCGAAGTATATGAAGTCAAAAGCATCGGCATCAAGCGCTCCACCCAGTTCGGATATGGCCATCATGCGTCCGGTGGTCCTGTCCTCACCAAAGCTTCGCAGCTTGGAATCGAAAGATAAATTGGTCCAGCCCAGACCGTGGCTCCAGAGCACCAGACCATAGTGATCGGCCGGAGCCTTGGCGCGGGTATCGGCTATGACGCGGCGCAGACGTTCGGGGTCGGAGGCGGGAGTGCCGTCATCGGCATAAGTAATCAAAGTGCGTAGCGAGTCGGGAGTCAGCTCCATGAGCCGCTGCGAGCGACTGCCGTAATACTCCGAGCGAAACACGAGCACCCGCGCTCCACCGGCAAGCGCCCCAGCGCGCGCTGCCTTGATCATCTCGTCGATATCGTCAAGATCCTTGCGGTCGCGCCCCAGCGAATTGTTGGCGGCCATATAGACCAACAGAGTCATCGGAGCCGGCTCCGATGGAGGTTTCGGCGCCGGATCATCGTGACGGCAGGCCGATAGGGCCAGTGCCATGATTATTAGGGAAATTATAGATCGGATCATGAGTGCATGCAAAGTTACAATAAAAAATCAAGAGTTAAAAGTGAAAACGTCCAAACCACACCTATTATTATATAGCACATACCGGCGCTTCATGCAGGGCGCCACCCTGCCACACACCACATTTCACTATATTTAACACTTATTATTGCCGGCTTTATATTAGTTAACACTATCTTTGCCGTTAAATCATATCAACAAATTCCCTGTGACAAACTACATAAGACTCCTTTGCGCACTCATTATCGTCCTGACGACTGCTTTTTCAAGTAGCGCCAATGACTATAAGCAGATGACAAATCTGCCAACCGTCTATATCGAGACCGAAGCCAATCAAGCCATAACGAGCAGACACAACTACGTAAGAGCCACATTGCGCTACGTTGATGCCGATGGCGAAAAGTATTACGACGCTCTCGGCATACGCGGCCGCGGCAACTCAACTTGGGGACTGACAAAGAAGCCCTACAGGATAAGGTTTGACAAAAAACAGGAATTACTGGGACCGGACCGAGCCAAAGCGAAGAGCTGGACCCTGCTGGCCAACTACGCCGACAAGAGCCTTATGCGCAACGCATTGGCCTCATGCGTCGGCACGTTTGCCGGACAGCCGTTTACCGCAGCGGCACAGTTTGTCGACCTGGTGCTAAACGGTGTCTATATCGGCAACTACCAGATCTCCGATCAGATAAACGTGCGCCCCGGGCGCGTCGACATATTCGAACAAGAAGACCCCATCACAGATGACTCTGACATCAACGGCGGATACCTCCTTGAGGTCGATGGATTTGCCTCTGGAGAACCTTGTTGGTTCAAGACAAACCGAGGGGTTAAGATAACCATAAAATCTCCGGACAGTGACATCATCGACCGTCGTCAAATCGAATATATCAGCAGCTATATACAGGATTTTGAAAATGCCATCTTCAGCGACAACTTCACCGATCCGGACACCGGCTACCGCCGATATGTCGACGAAAGCACCCTGATCAGCTGGTATATAGCTTCAGAGATGACTGCCAACCCCGATGCATTCTGGAGCACATATATCTATAAAGACCGCGACGATCCGAAAATCTACTGGGGACCGCTCTGGGACTACGATATTGCTTTCAACAACAGCCGACGCGCCGGCGACATGACGCGCCGCACCGTGCTCTACGACGGCTTCGGCGTTGAGCTGACAGCAGTGTGGATGCGACGTATATGGGAAGATCCCTGGTTTATCAGTGCAGTCAATGAAAAGTGGAAAAGCATGGTCAACGCCGGACTTGAAAAACATCTGCTCGAATTCATTGACAATACCGAAGCGGAGCTGGAGATCTCACAGGAATATAATGACATGCTGTGGCCTGTAGACCACGGCGTATACGATGAATACTGTCTCTTTTCCACCTATTCCGCCACCGTTGAGTTCCTACGCAAGTTTGTGCGCGAGCGCATCAGCTTCCTCACTGAGTTGCTGGAGAGCGAGGCTGGTAACACCCCCACTCCGATCGAGCCAATCGAACCGTTTGAAGCCGATAAGAACTACTATTACCTCATATGCAATGCCAATACTCTGAAATATGCTGACCTGACAGAAGAAGGCACCGCAGTATGCGGCAACACATATGCCGAAGGCAAGCACACACAGCAGTGGAGCTTCAGCCCCACCGGCGAAGGCTATTTCACCATCATTAACCGTGCCAGCGGCAAAGCAATCACAGACATGGCACCACAGGTCAATGGCAAATACGAACGCAGCAAGCAGCTCGGCATTGCCTATCCCGACGATCATGACACTCGTCAGCACTGGCAACCAGTACCGATGCCCGACGGCGATACATATGTCATGACCAACCGTGCTACAGGATTGGCGTGGAACAATTCAGGAGGCTCGGCAAACGACGGGGTCTCATTCATATCCTGGGATAACGATGCCAATAACCCCAACAAGCCCAACCGGCACTGGCACATAATCCGCGACGAAATAAAAGAAGGAGTCGGAATCAACAAAATCGGCGCAGACGAGTATGCAGTGACATATTCTCCGTCCACAGCCACCCTGCGGTTCGTGAACGCAGGCAGCACACCGCTACGAGGCACATTCGCCATCTGCTCCACAACCGGCTCTATCTCCCTGACCGGATCGGTAGCTGAAACCATCGATGTGTCAGCCCTCACCCCCGGAATCTACATTCTCACCTGGGAAATCGACAACTGCCGCATCACACGCAAATTCGTCAAAGTGTAATTTCACATCACCAATATTTCGTTTTTACACTACGTACGTTTTTATCTATTAACTTTTTTTTGTATCTTTGCAGCCGACTTTTTAAATAGGTATATCTACAAAAATGATCAATATAACCTTCCCCGATGGCGGCGTGAAGCAATTTGAGGCCGGCATCACCCCTCTGCAGATTGCTGAATCCATCAGCCCCAGGCTGGCACAAGATGTGCTCGCCGCCAGCGTCAACGGCGCCGAATGGGACCTGACCCGCCCCATTGACAGCGACGCCACCCTCAAGCTCTTCAAATGGGAAGACCCTGAGGGCAAACACGCATTCTGGCACAGCTCGGCCCACTTGCTGGCCGAAGCGCTCCAGGAACTATTCCCCGGAGTGAAATTCGGCATCGGCCCCGCGCTGGAAAACGGCTTCTACTACGATATCGATCCTAACGGTCACGAAATCACATCGGCTGACTTCCCCGCCATTGAGAAAAAGATGCTCGAACTGGCCCAGAAGAAAGAAGCGATCGTGCGTGCCGATATCTCCAAAGCCGACGCACTGAAGCAATTCGGCGACCGCGGCGAGACCTACAAGTGCGAGCTGATCTCTGAACTTGAAGACG
>CAZKRV010000020.1:11602-19468 GCA_964555345.1 uncultured Bacteroides sp. | reverse complement strand
ACCGGCTCGACATTGGCGTTGTTGACGCGCACATGCTTCATGCGGTCCTCCTCCTTATCCTTGCGGGTAAGTTCGTGTTTCTTGATGGCTCCGCTCATATAGTCCTCGACTGCGGCAGCCATAACTATTCCGTACTGAGTGCGGTCACCCATTGTCTGCGCATATATATAGTAGCACTCCTCCGGATCCTGCACAAGCCAGCCTTCGGACTGGAACTTCTCGAAGTTCTCCACAGCCTTTTCATACACGCGTACATCGTGTTCGTCGGTGCCGACAGGGAAATCGATCTCAGGTTTGATTATATGATAAAGTGAACGGGGATTGCCTTCGGCTTCGGCACGTGCTTCTTCAGAATTGAGTACGTCGTAAGGGCGCGAAGCGACTTCAGTCACGAGATCGCGAGGAGGACGCACCCCCTTGAAAGGTTTGATTTTGGCCATGGGATAAAATAAGAGTTAAGGATTGTTGATTTGTTTATTATGGTATTAAGATTACTTGCGTACTATGGTCTGTGCTCGGTCCGGGCCAACGGAAAGAATAGTGATCGGAGTCTCCAGCTCGCGTTCGAGGAAAGCCACATAGTCCTTGAATGCCTGAGGCATCTCCTCTTCCGAAGTCATGGTGCTCATAGGAGTCTTCCAGCCTGGCAGTTCAGTATAGACAGGTTCGATCTCCAGTCCGTCAACATCATAAGGGAAGTCGGTAACGATTTCACCGTTGATGCGATAAGCAGTGCAGGCCTTGACGGTGTCGAAGTCATCAAGCACATCGCTCTTCATCATGATCAGTTGGGTTACACCATTTATCATGATGGCATAACGCAGAGCCACAAGATCAATCCAGCCGCAGCGACGCTCGCGACCGGTTACAGCGCCGTATTCATGGCCGATGTCACGTATGCGCTTGCCGGTTTCGTCAAAGAGTTCAGTGGGGAACGGACCGCTGCCCACACGTGTACAATATGCCTTGAATATGCCGAACACTTCACCGATCGAACGTGGAGCAACGCCAAGTCCGGTGCATGCGCCGGCACAGACGGTATTGCTCGATGTCACAAAAGGATATGAGCCAAAGTCCACGTCAAGCATGGTGCCCTGTGCGCCTTCGCAAAGCACTTTTTTGCCTTCACGCAGATAGCGGTTGATCAGGTGTTCGGAGTCAACCAATTCATATTGCTGGAGATACTTGACGGCATCAAGCCAGCGGGCCTCAAGTTCGGTCACATCGGGATCCTTCACACCGAGCGAAGCCAAAGTGGCCAGATGCTTTGCCTTGGCGGCAGCATAGCGATCAGCAAAGTCGGGAGCGATAGTGTCACCCACACGCAGACCGTTGCGCGATATTTTATCAGTATAGGTCGGACCGATACCCTTACCTGTAGTACCGATCTTGCCGGCACCCTTGGCAGCTTCGTTTGCGGCATCAAGCAATCGGTGAGTAGGGAGGATCAAGTGTGCTTTTTTACTGATTTTAAGCACCTTTTTCATATCCACACCACTCTTTTCAAGTGCTTCTGCCTCCTCACGAAACAGAATCGGGTCAAGCACTACGCCATTGCCGATCACATTGACCTGGCCATGCTGAAAGATTCCGGAGGGAATTGAACGGAGCACGTATTTCTTACTCTCAAATTCAAGAGTGTGGCCGGCATTTGGGCCTCCCTGGAATCGAGCCACCACGTCATAACGCGGAGTGAGCACGTCTACCACTTTACCTTTTCCTTCGTCGCCCCACTGGAGGCCTAACAACACGTCGACTTTCATAATGTGAAATGTGAGTTATATGCAGTTTTTTAATTATTTTTTAGCTGATTGACCAACGGACAAACTGCGGCGCGCGCGCCGACACCTGCCACATTCGCCATAGATGAATATTTCGATCGATCCGGTCGGCACGAAGTCACCATAGCTTTGAGTGGCGACCCACTCGCGTAGCGACGTGGCCTTACGGCGATGCACCGCCCCACACACCGAGCAGACCAGATGCTGGCGCGGTTCAGCCTTGGCAGCTGACGACACCACCTCATAGTCCACCTTACGGTGATTGCTCGACCGGCGCAACACGCCTGAGTCGATCAGCAACGGTATGGTATTGAATAGCGTGGCACGACTCACACGGAGTGTGCCTTCAGACGTGCGCCGCAGCAGATCGTCAGCCGTAAACCTGCCCTTCATTCCTATAGCTGTGTCAAGTATGAAGAAGCGCTCGGGAGTGCGGCGCTTCCCATATCGCTCCAGATGGGAGATGAACTGGCGGCGGAGGCCTGTGCGGAATTTTTCGTCCATGACATTGCAAATTTACGAAACTTTTTCCCTACAGCCAAACTTTTCACTATTTTCCATTTGACCGCCGATGTATTTTACCTTCAAACTTGGTCAAAGGGTTCAATCCCGTGCCTAAAATTCCACTCTTTGAGCTGGTTTCCGTGCCTACCGTTCGTGGAATCTACCAACTCACACGTTCCTAAACGTACTTGCTGCATTAAAACAGCTTGTTATGAAGCCAGTCAGCAACAAGGATTGATGTCTCTTTCTGGGTTTTGGAAAAGACGTGGTTCTCGTCAGGAATCAATTTCAGCTCGCTATTGGCAATCTTTTCGTTGTACCTTTCAGCATAGGTATACGGCACTATCTGATCATGAGTTCCCTGAACTATCAGAGTCGGGCCATCGTAATTGGCTGCAGTCTCATAGATAGGCAGGCGTATTGCCGTCTCCACATAATTCTTGCCGAGAAGGAGAGCGCCAGCTTCTGGCGAATGTGGCAACTCAATGTAGTCACCTTTGAAATTCCATGGGTCATACACGGCTCCCATAGTGTTACCGCGGAGTGCATCGTCACGAAGCACAGCTGCCGCGGCCAACAATACCTCGGCCTTTATCACCTTGTCGCCGAGTTCACCGCTCACCATGCTCACCACTACGCCACCCTGAGAGTGGCCCACAAGACTGATATCCTTGACCCAAGGTTGTTTCTGTGCCCAGGCTATCACATCTTTAAGGTCGTCAATTTCGTTCAGGACGGTCATGTCTTTAAACTCTCCATCGCTTTTTCCATGTCCGTTAAAATCAAAACGCAGTGTGGCCATTCCTTGAGCAAGAATACTTGCTGAAAGGTCGTTTAGAAACGGTCTCTGACAATTTCCGCTAAAGCCGTGACAGATTATTACCAAAGGCTGCTTGCCGCCAGTCGAAGCCGGGCGTTCCACAATAGTGAAGAGCTTCCCGACCGATCCGTCTATACGTATTGTGTCAGAGGTCTGGGCATTTGCAGAAAAAAGGCCAAGCATAGTGATTATCGCAGTGAAAATACTTTTTTTCATAAAGTTGTTTACCATTGACTTATGTGAAATGGCAAGGCTCCTGCATCCTTAGAATCTTGCCATTAAAATGTTTTATCAGAATATGAAGATCGCTCTTGTTTTGTCTATATAACGCAGTTCCGGCTCCTCATGTTCACCCTTTTTTCTACAGACTGCTTCAAAACTGATCAAAAGCGAAACCCGACGATAGCGGTAAGAGATTCGGTAGAGTTAAAGAATGAATAATTGGAAGCAAGCAGAAAGTTACCGTCAAAGTTAATCATCATAGAAGCGAAAAGGGCACGATGATTATACGTAATGGCCCCTTTGGCTATAGAAGCCAGCGAGAGCATCTCGCGGCGCGGCACCTCGCGATGAGGCATTTTTTTATAGCCGATAGATGGAAGTACTGTAATATTAAATAGCCACTTACGTCCGACCACAAAATTGTGGGCATAGCCTCCCATGATATTATAGTCAGTATAACGATAGGCTGCGTAACGTGGCAGAAGAGGGAGTTCGGCCAGAGTCTCGTCGGGGAGTTCGGTAAAATCTATATTTATTCGCTGCCGGTTGTAGTCAAATCCGAGCAACCATGTGCCGGCACTCTTCTTTTGGTATTTCGAGAAGCAGTAAGCAGCGGCCTGCGAGTAGTGACGGTGATTAAAGAAGTAATAAGCATTAAAATTCAACGAGTTCTGCGACACAGGCACTCTATAGCGCAATCCGCGGAACTCGGCTTCGGTGCCGAGCTGATATACACGTCCGTGGGTAGAGTTGCTCACCGTGGTGAATTCCGCCGAAAACAGCGCTGTAGTAAATGACACATTAAACGTGTTGCGTCTGTCGTGCTCGCCATGAAACCATTTGTTGACATTCCATGTATATCCCAGACTCACGGCCATGAAGTTGAGTGACACACCAAGATCGGAATATACCCCGGTACGCAGCAACACACGGTTATTGTCCTTAAGCGAGAAGTTATAGACGTAGGACTGCATCCAGTTGTAATTCTTAATGTATGCCTTCCAGTTCTTGCCTGTACCGACCACGTAATCCTCGTCATAAGAGTTAAACGTGCGGTCTCCCCAATTATATATCTTACGACAGAAGTTAACAAACTTCGGATAGTGTATACGCGGGTCATTGATCCGGAAATCAGCAGCAATAAGCTGACTGACCCAGTTGCCTGAAAGCGGAGGCAACGAGTCAGTCCGTTCCTGAGCATGGGCTGACAATGAGGCAGCCACGAGTAATAGCATGGCTATCAATCGAATTGATCTCATGAAACAAATTTCAGTGCTTTTTCTAAAAAGAGCGGATCATCGTGATCTATCCAAAAGATGCGATGACCGCGGCGCTCCATGCCACGGAACCACGTCATCTGGCGCTTGGCGAACTGATGAATCGCAATTTCAAGCTGACGTAGCATCTCGGCGCGTGATAATTGGCCGGTCACATGAAGTGTCAGGAATTTGTATTCAAGGCCATAGTAAATCAGGTCATCAGACGATATACCGGAAGCGAGCAAGCGCTCCACCTCGGCAATCATGCCGGAATCAATACGGGCTTCAAGGCGCTGGGAGATGCGGCGGCGACGCTCCTCGCGGCCTATGGCCACTCCGATCACCTTGGCATCAGCTATCGGATTAGGCACGGCTTTCGATGCCGCTTCGGGATGCTGAGCATAGTAAGTCTGAATCTCTATAGCCCGTATAGCTCTTGCGGGGGTGTCGATGTCAGTAGTATTATGAAGAGCCTTCATCGAAGCGAGTACCGAAGCCAGTTCCGGCAGCGACTTGCCGCGGAGCGACTCGCGCAACTGCGGATTTTCCGGCACGGGGGGCAACTCCAATCCGTTGAGCAAAGCCTCAACATACATACCGGTGCCACCACACACGACCGGCACGCGGCCACGCCTCTCTATGTCGGCTATGGCGGCACGTGCATCGCGCAAGTACTCAAACAAGTTATATTTCGATCCGGCATCACACACATCGATCATATGATATGGCACACCGCCATATTCGTCCAGATCCTTGCCGGTGCCGAGATCCATGCCACGATATACCTGACGCGAGTCGGCGCTGACAATCTCACCGCCGACAGCACGGGCCAGTTCCACGGCCCGGCGCGTCTTACCAGAGGCTGTTGGTCCGGTTATAACTATCACTTGGGAAGTCGGGTATTGAAAAAGTCAAGCATACGGCCATAGACCACCGCACGCGAATTGCAGCCGTTGATCGAATGATTCATATTCGGGAAAAGAAGCATATCAGCCCAACGGCCCTGCTGTTCGAGTCGACTGATATATTCAATGGTGTTGGACATATGCACATTATCATCGGCAGTGCCGGTCATGATAAGCAGCGGGCAACAAAGCGACTCAGTGCGGAACAGAGGAGCCGACGAATCATAGCCGGAAGGATTCTGGCGTGGAGTGGTCATGTAGCGCTCGGCATAAATAGTGTCATAGAAACGCCATGAGGTAACAGCAGCCACTGCCACGGCAGCGGCATAGCCGGCACCTTTGGCCGATGCAGCCATCAAGGTTTCGTAGCCGCCGAAACTCCAACCATGAATGCCTATAGCATCAGCCTTGACCCAAGGAAGTGTCTTCAGATGCGATAGCAGTGCAAGCTGATCGATGGTTTCATAATGTCCAAGACGCTTGTAGACGATCTGTTCGAATTCGCGGCCACGTGCACCGGTGCCGCGTCCGTCGACGCAAGCCACCACATAGCCTTTCATAGCGAAGTAGCGTTGCCAATCCATCGACCAGCGGTCGGTCACTTCCTGTGAGCCGGGGCCACTATATTGATACACTATAACCGGATATTTCTTCGAAGAATTGAAATCCACAGGCTTGATCATCCAGCCATTGAGAGTCACGCCGTCACTCTTTATGGTGAAGAATTCCTTCTGCGGCACGCCTGCGAAGCGTGAAGAATAAGCGGCATTGTCTTCAAGCACTCTCACGGCTTTATCCTTGGCATTGCACAGTGTGTAGACCGGGGGAATATTGGCTGTTGAGTAGTTCGTCACATAATTGTTCATGGCGGGCGCAAAGTTGGCTGTAGCCCAGCCGGAAGCGGGAGTCACATCGGTGGCACGTCCCTTGCGATCGACATGCGTGATGACTCTGCTTAACGGTCCGGACGAAGCTGACTGATAATAGAATCCACCTTCAGGCACCGCACCATAGTAGGCAGTCACATCATATTGACCTGACGTCAGCGCGCCCAAATCTTCACCGGAATAAGAGATACGGTAAAGATGGCTGAATCCGGTGCGGTCGCTGAACAATACCATACCCGAAGGCTCATAGGCAATCGACTCGTAGCACTGAGGAAGGATCCACGCCTTGGAGGTGTCAGTGTAGATGCTTCGGCTCACTGTACTCTTCGGGTTGACACTATAGAGTTCCAGACGATTCTGGTCACGGTTAAGAGTGGCTGCAATCAGCACATCGGCCGTGGGACCATAGTGTATACGGGGAATATATTCTATCGAAGCATCAGGGAGTTTCACATCTTTGGTCTTGCGGGTTTCGACATCATAGGTGTGTATGGTCACCACGGAGTTCTTCTCACCTGCCACCGGATATTTGTAGGTAAATTGTCCTGGATAGAGCGCATAAGCCGTCATCGGATCACAGGCACCTTCATAGAGCGAGAAAGTGAATGCCGGAACCTGCTCCTCGTTGTATTTAAGGTAGCTGAGAGCAGAATTGTCAGGTGCCCACTCCATGGAACGGAATGTGGTAAACTCTTCCTGATAGACCCAATCCGGCACACCGTTTATGATCACATTAACCTGACCGTCTGTAGTAGCGGCAGTTTCAGTGCCATAGTCGAGCTTGGATATATAGATATTGTTGTCGTCAGCCATATAAGCCACCATGCGTCCGTCTGGTGACATCACCGGGGCCTGCTGACGCAGATGTTCGGTAGATAAAGGCTTAAGTGTGTTGCGTTTGAAGTCAAATACGAAATACTCAGCCCAGAAAGAGTGGCGATAGATCGGCTGCACATTGATATAGACGAGCATCTTGGTACCGTCGGCATTGAGCTGATAGCCGTCGATCGATTCCAGACGCCTGTCTCCACGAGTACGCGTCACGTCAAACATGGTTTCTTCATATTTACCGGTGGCCACATCGTAACGGTCAAGTTTCTTGCCCCCGTCAGTCAGGCACACATAACTGAGTCCGTCGGGCATGAAGCTGAGCGATGCCGAAGCTGCTGCGTTTGACGGATAGACATATTGCGACAGTTCATTAAGGTCGACAGAGGTAGCAGGTAACGCTGCCTGAGCGGCGGAAGCCGCAAGCATGGCGGCACAAACAATGCTGATATTTTTCATTTTTCGTTAAAAGAGTGTGGGCTGATTGTCATCTTCATGAAAGAGAGTGCGCTGCGGGGGCTGATAGCCAAAATCCGGGTCAGAAGTCACACCGCTGCCTGACGCGGGTGCACCACCTGGAAGCAGCCAATCCACTTCAGACATATTATCGGACTCAACGGCAGGAGCCGCGTCCTTACGCGGACGGCCACGACGCTTTCT
>CAZKRV010000020.1:0-11502 GCA_964555345.1 uncultured Bacteroides sp. | reverse complement strand
TTAAGCAACGATTTGATTTCAAGCTGATACTGTTCTTTTTCGGCATCAAACGAGTTGAGTTTGCTCTCCAGATCGCGCACGCGCTCAGTCAATGCCCGGCGCTGGCGCTGCTCGCTGAGTATCTGTTCTTTCTGCTCTTCGCGCTTCTGCTCCATGGCTTTACGCTCAGTGCGGAGTTGCTCAAGCTCTGTTTGCAGCCGTGTGCGGTCATCGTTGACTGCATTACGGGCCTCAGCGCTGGCAGTCACAGCCAGACGCCCCACATATTCCCTGAAGCTATCACCCATGGCCTGATAGAACCTCATGCGCTGTGCGTCGCGGTCCAGACACTCGCGCACCAACGAAGGAAGCGACTCATTGACCACTTCGAGAATACCGTCAATAATCTCCACCGGCATATCGTCTGGAAGCGGACCGGTAAGCGGTTGCGAGGTGGCGGCTGGAGCCGGAGCGTCGGTCTGCGGCCGCAGAGTCGGAATCATCTGCGTGTCTACCGTGTTGAGGTTGACATCGGTGTCTTCGTCCAGTTCCTCGACTGAAAATCCGAAGGCTCGTTTTATGAAGGATTGAATGCCCATGATATCTTGGTCTGAGTTAATTCTTTTGTATGGGTTTTGCCACAGCGCCGATGCCCTTGCGGCCATTGATGCTGATCGGTAGCGGCGAATCGAACTTCACCACACGCAGCCACTTCGATTCGTAAACTGCCGACTGAGCATCGAGCCATGCGGTGTCGCACAGTCCGTGCGAACCGGGCGACTGAGTGTCGATAGTGAAATATCCGACCCCGATTGAAGTGAGATTCTGAAAAAAGTGGGTGCCCTGACTCGGCTCTATGCGATAGCCCGGGAGAGATGACTCCACAATGAGCCGGGCTGCTGATATCTGCGGCCACCTGACGGGAATGCCGAGAGCCGGATCCGAAGAGCCCCATCGTCCGGGGCCGATGAGCAGATATTGCTCATCTCGGTCAAGAAATCCGCGGTTTATCCGCTCGATCTCTTCAGCTATTTCGCGGGTATGCGTCGAGTCAAACATATCCGGCTTCACATAGATAACTGTGTCGATTCCCTCCACATTGCCGTTGCCCAGAGCGGTGTCACTGCGGAGCAGCAATTCTGAATCCGGAAGAGCTAACACGGAGTCATCACCCATCTCCTTTTTATCGACTATGGGACGGATCTGAAGCCAGTATATATTGCCGGCGTTACGGCCATTGACCACTCCGGCAAATTCGATTTCAACGGGTCGCGCCATCTCGGTCTGTCCGGCCGAAAGCATGAGCTGCACGGCTTGAGCAAGCGGAAACGCTCCGTGATCAAGCATGTTGGCAAATGTCACTACCTTGCGGCCTGGACCTTCTGCCGTGTCACGCATCATGCCATCGCGGGCATCGTAGGTCGAAACCATCAGATTCAATGCTCCGGTTGCAGCCACATCCTGCACGCGGAGCAAGCGGAGGTTGAAGCCGTCATCGACCGTGAAGTCGGGCAGCGACATGGCTCCGTCTATATCGTCAGGCACTTCGAGCGCGAGCATGCGGGTCTGTGTGTCACGCAAAGCCAGATCGAGAGTCGAAGTCTGGAGCACACGGCCGGGATGGCGGGGTGAGAAGCGGAGCGATGTTCCGCCCTCCACGATTGTCTTGCCAAGTCCTACGGCCACCTGTGCCACACCATCGGTGGCCTGTTCGTGGGGAAGCGGGTAATAATTGAGTGACCGCCCTACTCCGGAGAACGACGGGAAGTAAAGTCCTGCATGTTTCACTCCGGCCACTTCCTGTATGATCACAGCCATCTTCTCCTGATCGATCACGTTAGAGGTCGCGGTCATGTAAGCCTTCGAGTCGGCATAGAACACCGAAGCATAGACACTCCTGATCGCGTCGCTGAGCAGTTTGAGCGTGGCTTCACGATTGTCCAGATTCGGAATCATATAAGTGGCATAGACTCCGGCAAAAGGCTGATAATGGCTATCTTCGAGCAATGACGATGAGCGCACGGCGAGCGGTTTGTCAACCACCTCAAGCAGAGCCTTAAGGTCGTCGATCAGGTCATCGGGCAATTTGGCACGGATAAATGCGGCATGTATGTCGCGGTCAGGCACGGGCGATAGAGCCAGAGGATAAAGCTCGTTGTCGGCCATGAAGCGATCAAATATGTCGGTACACAGCACCACAGTGCGCGGTATGGTCACGTTGACATCTTTGCCATCAACATGATCGAATTCAGGATATTTCTTGATTATCGAGTCGATGAACGCTAAACCGCGTCCCTTGCCGCCGAGCGACCCCTGACCAATGCGTGCGAAGTTGCTATAACGGTCGAAACGATCCTTCTGGAACACAGCCACCACACCGCGGTTCTTCATTCGGCGATATTTTACGATAGCATCAAGGAAATGCAGGCGGGCCGAAGGGAGATCGGCCAAAGTGCGCGTGTGGTGATTTTTGATTACCTCGGCAATCGGGAAGATAGCACGCGAATAGAGCCATCGGCTGATATCGTTGCGCTGTGTGTGATAAAACAACGACTTATCTGGAATCTGCATCAAATTATATTGCAGATCCTTCAGCGTCTTTATGCGCATGATTTCGCCACCTGTGTCCGGATCGCGTATGATGAAATCACCAAATCCGAAATTAGCAGTGATGGCCTTGCCGAGATCGACGGGAAGTTTCTTGGAATTTTTGTCGAGAAACGTACCGTTAAAGTCAGCCACTTTAGTGGCATTAGCCACCTCGCTGGACTCTATTATGATCGGCAGATATGGATCTCTCTCTCGCAGATAGCGGGCAAGTTGCAGTCCAGCGCATGAATCTTTGACACCATTGCGCATAAACGACACGTCAGAGATCACACCGAGCATATTTTCACCATATTTCTCGTAGAGCGCCACCGCCTCCTCATAGTCGCGGGCAAGTATCACTTTCGGGCGGCCACGCATACGCAGCATCTTCTCATGTTCGTTGAGTGCTTCGGTCGAGAAATTCTGACTCTGGTTGAGCAGATATTTATATAGGTGTGGCAACACCGATGAGTAAAACCGCACCGAGTCCTCGACAAGCATGATCGCCTGAATGCCCACTCCATTGATATCGGCCTCAGCGTTCATCTTGTCTTCAAGCAACTTGATTATGGCAAGCAGCAGGTCTACATTCCCAAGCCATGAAAACACATAGTCCACAGCCGACAGATCTTCACGGGCCAGACGACGGCTCACCTCCTTGCTGAACGGGGTGAGCACCACAATCGGAGTAAGCGGACAAAGTTCCTTGATACGGCGTGTGCCGGAAAACATATCGGTCAGGTCTGGGCCTGGCATGGCTATGATCAGGTCGAAGTGCTTCTCCTTGATCACTTCAAGTGCTTCAGCTGTATCGGTCACACGGGTCACACGTGGTGGAGAGCTCAAGTTGAGCGACACATATTCCAGATACAACTGCTCTTCGACTCGTCCGTCTTCCTCCATGATGAAGGCATCGTAGGGCGAGGCGATAAGCAGCACATTATATATGCGCCGCTGCATGAGATCGGAGAAAGCCGTGTCGCGCAGTGTTCGCATGGCGGGGGATCAGTTGCGGATCAGCTGAACCGGAGCAGCCGACTGACCGACAATTCCTTCAAACAGTGCGTCAGGATTGGTCACAGGGCCGGTGATCAGTTCAGGGATATTATATGTCTTGGTAAAGAGGCGATAGAAGTCAGCGCTTTCCTGCGGTACGGGGAAAGGCTTACCGGCGCGTCCGGTAGCAGGATCGAATGCGGCGAGGAAAGGACGCGCCCATAGACCGTCCATACGTTTGGAAGAGAACACGAACCAACGGCCGTCTGACGACCAGCTGTGATAACTTTCAATATTGTCAGAGTTTACCTCGTCAAGCTCTCGGATAGTGCCGTTGTGAAGATCGAGCAGGCAAAGCTGCGCCTCCGAATGCCAGATGGAGAAATTGCCGTAGTTCAAGCGGGTGAACATCAGCCAGCGGCCATCGGGGCTGACTCTCGGGAACGACACTGACATACTGTCGGCCGTAGCTTCATAAACAGGCTGCATATTAGAAAAACGGCCTGTGACGCGGTCAAAGTCTATACGGTAGAGATCGTAGCGCATATTATCAAATGCCGTAGTATCGGTCATGCCATCTGCGCGGCAGAAGTAGATACGTGTGCCATCTGGAGTCCAGGATGGGAATGTCTCCAGATGATGCACCCCGGAAATCAACGAGTCGGTATAGGCTTTGTGAGTTTCGGTATCGTAGACGATAAGGTCCGCACCCATATCCACCACCTCAATCGGTTTCGTACCGACAGTGTGGAACACCTGGGCTACATTGTTAGCCGAAAAAGCTATATAGCGGCCATCGGCACACCACGCCGGATATGTTGCGCCATGATCCAGGCCTTCCATGCGGGAGTTGAACTTTTCCACATTTCCCCCCTTGCTCACCAGAGTGCCACCCTGCGGGCCGCGCACGTGCACCATCATGCCCTTGGCCGGATCATTGCCGGAGAAATTGTGGCAGTTGATGCACTGGTTGTTGAAATCCTGGTTTTCGAGGATCGGGCACTGCTCGTAAGTTGTCAGATCGCGCTGATATATGCCCATATCACTCCACAGTTCATAACCGGGATAGAGCAATCGGTAGACCAGATAGCCGTCAATCGGGTGCTCCGACACCGGGCACACCACTTCAGGTGAGCCGACCCATTTGCCGGAGCCATATTTCACCGCCATGCGGAAATAGATCGAGTCTCCGGCACTCTCCTCAAGCAAATCACGCCACTTTCCGGAGGGAATCTCCACAGCCGAATCCGTTGAACGCATCACGATTGCGGGAGCGGAACCACATCGGCCCACTTCGGTCTGATATTCAGTAACGGTGGAGTCGGCAACGATGCGAAATGATGGAGCGGCGATGTTGACGGGAAATGTCACCCCGGCATAGTCGGGATTCATGACCGGAGCTTCAGTAGCGATGCTGTCGGGAGCCACCGCGCCACTGCCGCACGAAGCGAGCACGGCACTCACGATCGTAACCGATAATATATGTTTGATCTTCATCATGACTGTACTTGAGCTTGAGTGCGTGAGAAATCGTGGTTGACTTTGGGCAGTATATGCTGCACATAATACCAATATGAACGACGCATATCAGGCGAGAACTGTGCTTTATCGCCCTTGGCGTTCTCTACCATATAGGCGCGGAAGCGATCCTCATTCTCTTTCGATATGTTGTAGCCGAGGGCATTGATCGCATCATGTCCGAGCGACATGCGATACAGCAGCAATGCCTCCTGCAGCACTCTCGGGAGTTCCTGATTTTCCGATGCGGGATAGAGCGAGACCAGATTGCGCAACACTGCGTCGCGATTGCCCACAAGCATCATCGACAGGATCAGATACTGACGGGCCATATCATTATCCGGAGCATAGTTAAGCAGGAAGCGGGTCTCACCACCGATATTGATCACATTGTCCCATCGGGCGGGTTCGGCGGGAGCATCAGCCATGGCATATTGCAAACCGGGCACCTCGCCATTGGCCAGACACTCGCGAAGCCAGGCGGCGCGGGAGCGATAAAATGTCGACTGCTCAAGTTTGCAGAGGAACTTGTCGGCCACAGCCGGACGACCCATCGCGATATTATATTGGATCAGGTAATTGAGCAACGGAGCCGTTTCATTCCAGCCCACAAGTGCCTCGAATACCCATCGGTGGGCAGCATTGATATGCCCCAGATCCTGATAAACGTAATGACCGTATTCTGCCTGATTTTTATCACCGCGCCAAGGGAAAAAGAGCGAGCGCATACCGAATGTCTGCGGATAGTCAAACAGGTGATCATAAAGTGCGCCTGTGTGATACAGTCCGAGCGAACGGAAGTAGCTCATCAGGTGATTTTTTCGTCCGGTGGCAGCCCATGCGTTGGTGAGATCCACGACATCGTGCCATCTGCCCTCGCGCACCGCCTTTTCAGTGGTGAGCATGGTGCGTTCGGCCTCGTGGATCGGACCCGTCACCATATCCTTGACAATAAACTGATAACCGGCGGCGACATACATTATCGCCATAACCGGCGACAGCCAGAGCATAGTCACGGAAGCAGACCGCTTGCCTGCGGGAGCGCCTTCATGTCCGTCAGCCTGAGTGTCGGCAGCAGGAGCGGGTTTGCGGCGGCGGGTCCACGGGAGATAGCGACCGATAAGCATTGCGATGACCCAGATGACGAAAATCCATACACCCCACTTTATCGGAGCCACGGGATAAACGTCGATACTGATGACGGTGGTAAAGAGATATACCGGCACGATTGCAGAGATTTGCAACAGGTCACGCAATCCGGTTAGCCTGAACACAATGCTTTGAAGCATGAAGTATATGGCGGTCAGCAACAACGCCCACGCGGCAGCGCCAAGCGCGGGATAATAACTGAACTGCACCATAAACGACATAAGCGGATAGGCCCAGCCGCGCAAATGAGCCATACGGCTCCAGTAATCAGCCGACCAGAGGAACAGATGATGCTGTTCCTGAAAGTAGAGCACGTGGGGTGCCAAGTAATAATATCCGCAGAAAAAAGCAGCGAACAATATGGTCCCGACGATATATCTGATATATGTTTTCATGCTATCGCGTATAGGAATGATTGGTTTTGACCCACAAAGTTACGAATTATTTGGAAATTTTGTAACTTTGTGCCCATGAAAGATTTCATCACAGTCCTGAGGCGGTTTCTGCCTCCATATAAAAAATATGTGGCGCTGAACGTGGTGTTCAACCTGCTCGCCGCATTTCTCACCCTGTTTTCGTTTGCCCTGATCATTCCTATTCTGGAGATGCTCTTCCAGATTAACAATACCCATTACGAACTGATGGAGCTTGGACAGGGTAGCATCAAGGAGGTAGCTGTCAATAATTTCTATTACTTCACCCAGCAGATTATTGCTGACTATGGCGAAGGCTCCACCCTGGCGCTCCTCGGCCTGATGCTGGTGGTGATGACCGGACTGAAGTGTGGAGCCACCTATCTGGCCAGCTACTTTATTATCCCGCTGCGCAGCGGCGTGGTACGCGACATACGTAACCATGTCTACAAAAAGATCGTGTCTCTGCCGATCGGATTTTTCACTTCGGAACGTAAGGGTGACGTGATGGCGCGCATGACGGGCGACGTGGCCGAGATCGAGGCTTCAGTCATGCAGTCGCTCGATATGATCTTCAAGGATCCTATCATGATCATAGCCTGCCTGGCCATGATGATAGCCATAAGCTGGCAACTCACGCTGTTCGTGCTGATACTGCTGCCACTGGCCGGCTGGCTCATGGGCAACGTCGGAAAGAAGCTCAAGCGCAAGTCACTTGACGCACAGAATCAGTGGGGAGTGCTTATGAGCAGCATCGAGGAAACCCTTGGCGGACTCCGTGTGATCAAAGCATTTGTGGCGGAAGAGAAAGTGCGTGATCGCTTCGGCGCGCAAAACCAGAAACTTTTCCGGCTCACCAACCGAGTGATGCGCCGCCAGGCGCTGGCCCACCCGATGAGCGAGTTTCTCGGCACTGCCACCATCGCCATCGTATTGTGGTTCGGAGGAGTGCTGATATTGAGCGGACGATCGTCGATCGACGCCCCGGCCTTTATCTACTACATGGTCATCTTCTACTCGATTATCAACCCTGCCAAGGATCTGGCCAAGGGATCTTATGCCATCTCCAAGGGCCTGGCATCACTTGAGCGCGTAGACCGCATACTCAATGCTGAAAATCCGATCAAGGACCCGGCCGCTCCCGCTCCTGTCAATCCCGCCGGCGGCGCGATCGACTACCGTGGCGTCAGCTTCACCTACGACGGCGGCTCGCGTCCGGTGATCGACAACGTATCGCTTCACATTCCGGCGGGAGCCACCGTAGCGCTTGTGGGCCAGAGCGGATCAGGCAAGACCACGCTGGCCGACCTGCTCCCCCGCTTCTACGACGTGCAGCAAGGCTCAATCACCGTCGATGGCACCGACATCAAAAACGTGAAAGTGGCCGACCTGCGTGGGCTTATGGGCAATGTCAATCAGGAAGCCATACTCTTCAACGACACATTCCGCAACAACATCACATTCGGAGTAGATGGAGCCACTCAGCAGATGATCGAGGATGCGGCCCGGATAGCCAATGCCCACGACTTCATCATGGAGTCCGAGCAGGGCTATGACACCATGATCGGTGACCGCGGCTGCCGCCTGTCGGGTGGTCAGCGCCAGCGCTTATCCATTGCTCGCGCCATACTCAAGGATCCCCGCATACTAATTCTCGATGAAGCCACCTCGGCTCTCGACACCGAGAGCGAGCGTCTGGTGCAGGAAGCCCTTGACAGGCTTATGAAAGACCGCACCACTCTGGTCATAGCCCACCGGCTCAGCACTATCAAAAGTGCCGACATGATCGCGGTGATGCATGAAGGACGAATCGTCGAATCCGGCACCCACGACGAACTGCTGGCTCTTGGCGGATACTATAAGCGCCTCGTCGACCTTCAGGGGCTCTAACCATACACCGCTGTGGGACTCAAGGAGCGCACCGCGGGCACCATCAAGTGGAATCTGGCCGACAAGCTGGTTTCACAATTGCTCTATGCTCTGACCGGCATAGTTCTGGCCCGCCAGCTCTCCAAAGAGGACTTCGGCCTGGTCGGAGCGGTGCTCGTGGTCCAGGCATTCGCGCTGATGTTTGTCGATAGCGGCTTTGCTTCGGCACTGCTCCAGCGCAAGGATCCCCCCGATCAGCGCGACTACTCCACGGTGTTTTGGTTCAACATGCTCATGGCCATCGGACTTTACTTGATCCTATGGTTCGGAGCTCCACTCATTGCGCTTTGGTTTCATGCTCCGGCTCTGGTTGAGCTTTCGAGGGTCATGTTTCTTTCTGTACCTCTCAATGCACTCGGCATAGTCCAGATCAACCGTATGGTCAAGCAGATGACCGTACGCCCCGTCGCAGTCAGCAATGTGGTAGCCCTCTCGGCCGGATCTATAGCCGGCATTATCATGGCGCTGACGGTGGCCAACGCCTGGGCCATTGTGGTACAGACTCTGGTCAACACGGCCGGACGTTCGGCCATACTTTGGGCCTGGATACGCTGGAAGCCTTCATTTTACTTCTCCTGGAGCATACTTCGCTCCTTCTTCCGCGTGGGTGTTGGAGTAATGGTTCAGGCTTTTCTCAACAATGTGTTTCTCAACGTCTACGGCATCTTCATCGGCAACCGTGTCGGCCTGGTGCCTTTCGGACTCTACTCGCAGGCCGACAAGTGGAGCAAAATGCTCTACACTTCCGTGAGCGGCACTCTCACCTCATCGTTCCTCCCCACCCTCTCCGAAGTTCAGGATTGCCGCGAGCGGCTGCTGCGTGCCACCGCCAAGATGAACCGCTTCACCTCCTACATATTGTTCATATCGATGGGGTGGCTCATAGTTGAGGCTCAACCGCTCTTCCACCTTCTCTTCGGCTCCAAATGGGACGATTCGGTGGTGCTTTTCCAGCTGCTGCTGCTGCGCGGCATCTTCACCGTATTTACTTCGCTATACTCCAACTATGTGCTTGCCATGGGGCGGTCTCGCATGCTGGTCGTGACAGAGGTGGTGCGCGATGTGGTGGCTCTTGGCGCACTCGTAGCCTGCTTCCCTGTGCTCGCTCTCTCCACCCCCGGCCGCCCGGTCTATGGACTCGAACTGATGCTCTACGGCCAGATAGCCGCCGCCGTGATCATGTGGCTCTTCACTCTGATCATCGGCGCCCGTTCGGTCGGAGGCTCAGTTGCCGTCTTCGTGCGCGATTCATTCTGCTTCATCGTGCCCGCCGCACCGGCCCTCGCGGGCGCCTGGTGGATCTGCTCAATGACAGACATACCTGTCGTAGCCCTCGCGGCAGGAGGCATAGCAGCCCTGGCCATCTACATGGCGATCAATCGGGCACTCGGATCCGTGATCCAGCAAGAACTGATCAGCCAACTACGACGAAAAAGGAGCAACTGATTTACAGTTGCTCCAATGCGTCCCAGTCAATTTCAGGCGCTGTTCCCGTCGGTTCACAATGCAACCTCGTACCCATCGGTACTGATTCATTGAAGAAACCGCCCATTTTCAGATAAAAACGATTGTCTTTGGTTTCTCCGCCCTGATAGTCAAGGCGCACTCCGGCTCCAGCCGTAGCATCGTGCGTGAAAGTTGCATCAGTGAGACTGGTCCATTTACCCTCCTTGCTGCGCGCCCACTGATTGCCGAAAAGCACCTTGCGCGACAGATATCCCTGCTCAGGATTGAAATTTTCGAGGAAGCTGTGTGGGTGTTTATACCATGTGCTGGTGCGTGGGCGCAAGAAACTTGCGATCAATCTCCATTCATTGTCATCTGTGGCATAGAAATATGCCGTATAGATTGTATTGCCATCACCGTCCGGGCAGACGCGCATCAGGAATTTGTATGTATTGCCCGCTTTCCACGGATACTTCAGATAGCTCTGTCCGCCCGAGCCTTCATTACCAAACTCTCCGATATGCACATCTTTGCCGCGTCGCAGCAGCCGAATCTTCTGATCGTCAGGAATATTTTTAGGATCTTGAGTATCAAACGGGCTCCATACGGAGAACAGCACACGGCGTTCTACCGGAGAATTAAATTGCATTCCGAAATAACCCTCACCGAAACCTGCCGCCATGTAGTAGCTGTGCATTGTTTCGCCGTCTTCAGGCACAGTGACTTCATTGTAGAACCACTCTGTATCCCCTTCAGGCAGATCATAGGCCAGATGGACGGAAGGACCACGGCGGCCCCAATAGTCCGAAAAATCTTTCACATAATTACTCTGTCCGGCTACATTATCCACCAACAGCTGCTTGATTGATCCGAAACTGCGTCCGGTTTTGGAGATTCCCTGCAGGTCGATACGGACATAGCCAGGTTTGCGTATATCAATGCTTCCTACCGGCACTTGCGTGTAGTCATCTGATTGCAGTCTGACTTTGAAACTCTTCTTTCCATAACTGACCTTGATCTCGGAATGTCCCTTGGCATAAAGTGACAGATCGACTTTAGCCGGCTGATGCAGATAGAAGTAGACACTGATCACAGAGTTGGGATCAGTCCAATGCGCAATGCCTTTTTCTGTAATCCTCGCGCCATCATGCTGACGGGTCACGTAGCCATTGCCGGAAACTCCGACCACAAGTTGTTGCGGCTGTGCAAACACGCTGTTACACAGCAGAAGTAATGCGACTAAGCAGAAATTTCTCATATACAGTTTGACTTAATTTTGTGCAAAGATACGAAAAAACGGCTTCATGAGCACACAATTAAAAGAAGCCATTAAATAAGATGGGAAGCGTTTCACAACGCCCCCCATCATCAATCAACAGGTTTTAATTACCAATTAACTAATTTTCCAGTAATTTCTTTCCATTTACAATGTAGAGACCCTTACCGGGTTTGAATACACGACGGCCCTGGAGGTCATAGATTT
>CAZKRV010000019.1:16887-19732 GCA_964555345.1 uncultured Bacteroides sp. | reverse complement strand
CGCACCGTCGGCTCCAACAACATTCAGCAGGTTGCCTGCCAGTGGAACTACTAATATGAAGAAGATTCGATTGAAACGAGATAACTGAAAAATATTAACTTAACCGCAAGACCGGGAGGACCACCAATCCTCCCGGTCTTTGTTTATGGCCGTGAGACAACCTTTGTACCTGTTAAATTGTTTTTATAGCAGAATTTAATATAACACAAATCAATTTAAACTATTATGATCAACATTACAATTTGGAGTGACTTTGCTTGTCCGTATTGCTACATAGGAGAAACCCGCCTGCAGCAGGCTATAAGTGATCTCGGGCTTAAAAATGACGTAACAATAGATTTCAGGGCCTATGAACTTGATCCGACAGCACCGAAAGAGGTGACCACAACCACTCCCGAGCGTTTTGCCCGGAAATACCGTCTCTCGGTAAGTGATGCCGAGAAGCAGATTGAGCATATTTCTGAATTGGGGCGTGAGGCCGGTATTGACTTCCGCTACAATACTACTCAATATTCCAATACCCGTGATGCCCATCGCCTTATGAAGCTGGCGGAGGATAAATATGACAGAGCAACGGTAGAACGTCTCAATGAAGCTCTATTTGCCGCATATTTTACCGAAAATCTCGTTCTCTCTGATCCTGCAGTGCTTATTGAAAAGGGAGTAGGTGCTGGTATGAGTGAAGAAGACGTAAAGTCTGTGCTTGACTCTGATCGTTATGCTGACGAGGTTCGATTTGATGAGCGTGAGGCTGCTATGCGTGGTGTACGCGGTGTGCCTTACATGGTGTTCAATGGCAGTTTTGCTGTGCCTGGCGCTATGTCAGTTGACGCATTTAAAGACGTACTGGAACGTGAGTTGCGTAAGCAAACCGTTACCGAAAAAGTAAAGTCTGCTGAACGGGTACATACCTGCGGTCCTGACGGTTGTAAACTCTATTGATTGCCATGATCAGAGAACTGACTGTGCATGGCGTTTTTGCCGAAAACTGCTATTTTTATATCGATGATGTCACCAAGTCAGGTTTCATCATTGATCCGGGTGCACAGGCCGGACTGATTTATGACACAGTAAGGGGCAACGGGTGGACAATAGAAAAGATCCTGTTGACTCACGGTCATTTCGACCATCTCGGTGCTGCAGAGCTGCTGCGCGAGAAGCTTGTGGCACCTATATACGTATATCCGTCTGATGCGCGATATCTCACAGACCCATATCTTAATCTTAGCGGCAATTCCGGTAGGAGCATAGTGGTACCGCACTACGAAGAACTTTATGACGGCGAGATAATCAGGTTGAAGGCAAATTCCGAGTTTCGACTTAAAGTGATCCATACGCCAGGACATACTCCTGGATCGGTTACTTATTATGCATCTGAAGCGAAAGCAGCATTTGTCGGAGACACTCTCTATGAGCATGGCCCCGGACTGACTCACTTCCCTGGTGGCGATCAGGCGGCACTTGAAGTGTCGATAGCCGATAAGATTTTGACACTCCCTTCCGACACGGTGCTGTTGTCGGGACACTCATCTCCGATCACGGTGGCACGTGAACGTGAAATGCTCCTTGGGAGCCGGAGCGTTAAATATGATTAGGCTCAGGTTACTTGTCAGTGCGCTTCAAGCCAGTTGGACGCTACACCAGAGGCGACGGTAAGCGGCACGCGTCCGCTATAGGCCCGCTCCATCTCTGAGGTGACAAGTTGCTGCAATACGGGCAGTTCGTCAGGCACTACGTTGAAAATCAATTCATCGTGTACTTGCATAATCATTCTCGAACGCATATTGAGACGCGTCATGTGTGAATGTATGTTCACCATGGCGCGTTTAATTATGTCAGCTGCCGAACCCTGTAGTGGTGCATTGATGGCATTACGTTCCGCATAGCCGCGCACTACTGCCGAGCGGGAGTTGATTTCCGGAATCATGCGGCGGCGTCCCATCACGGTCGACACATAACCTTTGGCACGTGCATTTGCCACGGTGTTGTCCATATATTCACGAATCTTCGGATAAGACACAAAATAGCCATCTATCAGTGCTTTGGCTTCACTGCGGCTTATGCCGAGGCGCTCTGACAACCCAAATGCTGAAATGCCGTAGATGATGCCGAAATTCGCTGTCTTGGCGCGGCGGCGTTGCTCATCTGTCACCGATGCAAGCGGTTCATGAAATATTTTGGCGGCTGTGGCGCGATGTATATCCTCATCTTCGGCAAATGCTTCGATCATATCCGGGTCTCCACTGATATCGGCCATGAGCCTCAATTCGATCTGCGAGTAGTCTGCCGATAGGATCAGGCAACCCTGATCGGCGATGAAAGCGCGCCGTATCTCGCGTCCGTCGTCAGTGCGCACAGGTATGTTCTGCAGGTTCGGGTTGGTTGACGAGAGGCGTCCAGTGGCAGTACCTGTCTGGTTGTAGGTGGTGTGGATCTTGCCGGTACGCGGATTGACCAGCGCCGGAAGTGCGTTGATGTATGTGGCGAGTAGCTTGCGGAGCGCTCTGATGCGTAATATCAGGTCTACAATGGGCGCAGAGTTGCGATACTTCTCCAGAATCTCCTCGGTGGTGGAGAAATTGCCAGTCTTGGTTTTTTTGACTTTGGTATCGATCTTCATTTCGCCGAAGAGTACCTGTCCTACTTGTGAAGGCGAACTGATGTTGAATGGATGGCCGGCTATGCGATATGCCTCGAGTTCCATCTCTGCAGCTCTGTCGGAGAGTTTGGCCGACATTTCAGTAAGGATTGAGGAGTCTATCTTCACACCTGTCCATTCCATATCAGCGAGCACGGGGAGCAGATTCTGTTCCAGAGCGATCAGTTCCGGGCTGACTCCGTCGCG
>CAZKRV010000019.1:0-16787 GCA_964555345.1 uncultured Bacteroides sp. | reverse complement strand
ATGCCTTCTCTCCGGAGCAATAGCATATCGCGTTTTAGATCGTGGCTGAGTATCATAGCCTGAGACTCGAACAGTGGTCTGAGAATAGTGGCATCGGGGCGTGCGAAATATTTCGCCGAACCTTCTGCCCAGCTGATGGCCATTGCGTGCCACTCGGCGGTCATAGCTTCCGGACCTTCGGCATAGAGAGCTATGGCGACGCACGGTGCTTGGGTAGCTTCGGTTATGGCCTTGACTATTTCTTCATTAGTTGTGAGGGTGTGGTAGTCCGCTTTAGCTGTATCCAAGGTCGTTTTTTCTGGCGATCCGTCAGGCTCCATGAAGTCGAATAGCGACGGTTCACCGGACTTCACAGTCGTGGAAATCGGAGCTGCCATCGGCTTTGTAGCTGCGGTTGCCTGACTCAGTTTTGTTATAAGTGATTTGAATTCAAGCTCACGGTATATTTCCATGAGCGCTTCGTTATCCTGTTGGCGGCGTAGCAGTTCATCTGGACGTATATCCATCGGCACGTCTGTGCGTATTGTCGCAAGGAACTTGCTCATGCGTATCTGCTCAGTATTGGCTTCTACTTTTGTGCGCAGTGTGCCCTTGATCATGTCGGTATGGTCAAGCATGTTTTCGACTGATCCGAACTCGGAGATGAGTTTGACTGCAGTTTTCTCACCCACACCCGGACAGCCAGGAATATTGTCGGACGCATCACCTTCGAGTGCGAGCAGGTCTATTACCTGACGCGGTGACGATATGCCGTATCGGTCACATACCTCCTGCGGTCCGCGGATCTCGAATCCTGCGCCCTTGAGGGCCGGTCGATACATAAAGATGCGGTCGGTCACAAGCTGGCCATAATCCTTGTCGGGTGTCATCATGTAAGTAATGAACCCTTCGGATTCTGCTATGTTGGCTAATGTGCCGATCACGTCGTCTGCTTCGAATTCAGCGCTCTCCACTACCGGTATGTGCATTGCGGAGAGTATTCTTTTGATATATGGTATAGCAAGAGTTATATCTTCCGGCTGCTTGTCACGTCCGGCCTTATAGTCGGCAAATGCTTCATGACGGAAAGTGTGACCGCCCGGAGGATCAAAACAGACGGCGAGGTGAGTCGGATTCTCCTTGCGCAGCAGATCGTCAAGCGTCATTATGAAGCCGAAGATGGCTGAAGTGTTCAGTCCTTTGGCTGTAAAACGCGGTGAACGGATCAGGGCGTAATATGCACGGTAGATCAGTGCATAAGCGTCGAGCAGGAAGAGCTTTTTCTCTTGCATGGCGTTTAGTGTATTGATTTGGAGCCGTCGGTGCCGATGAGCAGTCCGCGGGTTGCGGGGCGTCCTGTGATGTCGTAGTATATTATATCGCAGTCACTACTGACTGAAGCGGACTGAATGTCTGTCATTTTTTCTATTACGTCAATTTTGAGGATTTCGGCAGCGATGGGATTGCCGAAGGCCGATGCCGGAATGAATGCGCTGTTGGCGGCAACCGAAGTAGATGTGGAGCGTATAAATGTCCGTGTGGCCGGATCATAGATGAAGAAATTGCCTTCGGTCATGCCGGTGCGGTTCAGTAGCGTGCCGGTCAGGTAGTTGGTCTGCTGGTTGGGTATTCCGTCATATGCAGGTGCTAAAGTGGACTTGCCGATGACAAGAAACCCTGTGCCAGCCGGAATAACCGAGCCTATGGCTATCGGTGTGGTCAGTAGTAAATCATTGTCTATGCCATGTATTGTATAGGCTCCTGCCGGTGCTTTCACGTTTATCGGTAGTGCCACTACGCTTATTTCGTCTGTAAGCGAAATTTCGGCAGTGTCATCGATCTTGAAGGAAGTATCCGTTGATTTCAGTGTCCCATCAGCTGACACGTAAAGTCCGGAGACCGGTAAATTCAACGTGAGCATACAATCGGTATCTGATGCAGTCCATGAATAACTGTATTCTCCATTTTGTGAAGCTGATACCGGAAGCTCTATGCGGTCATGACCACTCTCTTTTTTGCCGAAGAAGCGGTGACTGTTGAGGTGTTCCACCTTGTAGTTCTCGGTCCCTTTTGTCAGGCGTAGCAGTGATGAGGGTGATGCAGTGCGTTCTGCTGAAACGAGTATCTGACGGTCGCGGTCGATCATTTCACCGTCGGCTCCTGCCGAAGGTTCGGCATAGAGTGCCTTGGATCCGTTGATAAGACGGAATGCACGGGTGAATAGCCGTCCTTCGGGATATGCTGTCAGAGTCTTGCCGTCGGTGCTGAGCAGTTTGCCGTCTTTGGCTGAGAATATATGATTGCCTGCCTCGACTGCGAAATCAGTCAGCGCGGTGCAGCCGGCAAAAGGACGTGCGGAGTTTTCTGTTGTAAATACTATGAGGGACTCAATGTTGACACCAGCAGGTATTGATGAAGCGAATTCGGTGACTTCGTTTAGCGTATAATTGTTGACCGATATGGTCTTGGTTGTTCCCGATGCGTTTGTCAGTATCACGCTGAGGCGGCGGGAGGGGGCATCATAGATTGCCGTCAAGGTAAAGCGTGTACCCACTGTTGCTGACAGACCGGTGTTTTCATTCGATCCAGTCTTGACCACTATGCGTCCGGCAGTATTTAGATAAAGTTGAAATCCTCCACTATATGTGGCGGCGAGCGAATTTGATCCGGTTGATAGCAGCCCCGAGCCCCATTGATTGAATGTAGTGCCTGAATTGTGCACTTTCATCGTGAGTGCCCATGATGAATCTTTTGCCAGGCTTTTCTCTGGTTTTATAATCACATTTTCCTTTCCCTCGCCGGTGAGTGAGGTCGCGAGGGTGACACCATTGAGGCTGACGCACGAAGCGGGGAGAGTAACCGCTGTGATGTCTTCGTTCCCGGTAAATGCACCTGGAGCGATTGCCACAATCGGAGCTTCCTGTGTCGAAGCCTCAGCAAGATTAGCGTGGCCGGCTCCGGAATCCACGGAGGTGACGATCAGCGAACCGTCTGTAAGAGTTGAGTATCGGAGCATCACGTCGCCAGCGGAGAGCAGGGGGGCATCGGTGAAGTTGGCCGTGATGGTGATGTCGTTTGCACCATAATATATATATGGATTGTCGGCTGATACTTTTTGTGAACCTATGCTCCAATGTGAAAACTGGAAGCCGGGTGCAGGAGTGGCGATAACGGACACTTCAGGCTCTGAGGTGGTCACAGATGTTTTACCTGTATCGCCTACCGATGCCGATCCTCTTGTCGGATCAGATGATATGACACTGATTGTGCGTGGTGCCGAGATACGGTCGCGCACGCTGAGTCTGAATTTCACCACCGTACTGCCATTGACGGCAGACGCATCGAAGTCTCCCATTGGAGCATCGGCGGGTATGGTGAATGAACCGATGCCGGAGATGGTGCCGGCTGAAACCAGATAGCCTTGCACGTCTTCTCCGTCGATCGGCAATGTGAACGTTTCGCCGCGATATACCACTATGGCAGGCTCAGAGCTGAGATCATTGGCCATGGAGCGGTAAATGAAGTGCGAACCCATGCGCGGCAGATAGCGGCGCAGCAGCTCTCCGGCTTTCTCTTTTGTGTCGCCTATCGGAGAGTCGGAGTAGGAGAGGGATTTATTTATTGCCCAGGCGTGGTCATAGCCATACCAGTCCACGTTTTGGCCGGCGAAGAATTTCTCCCATCTCGGACGATAATAGTCTTTGAGCATACCACTCCACTGGCGATATGAGTAGTCGCGTAGGCCACCGCCCTCAGCGTTGTTGCGTTCGCCCCATGTTGAGATCAAGGTGCGGGCGTTGTTGAGTTCAAGCCATTGCCGGTCGGCTTCAGTGGTGCCTTCAGCTTCGTCGGCAATACCGCGTGCCATGCATGTCCACCTTCCGAGCATGAAGTTGCGATTGGTGGCGAGCAGACCATCGAGGTCCGATATAAGAGCCAGGAATGTGGCTTTGCGATCATCAAATGCCTGACGGTCACCGGTGCGTGATTCGTTTATTGCGCGGAGAAGGTAATATGAATAGTCTGTGAGTGCCTGGCGGGTCACGTCGGTTAGGTCATAGCTATAGTTCTCGCCGCTGAGAGGAGCTTCGAGCAGCGCATAGGCCGCTGCGGCCACATGATCGGGATTATAGAAAATGTCGGATCCTCCCCATGTGCTCACGCTTTTTACCGTCCATGCAGGGCGAGCGCACATCACAGCTTCGTGTGGACCCTGAAGGGCTGAAGTGCAGTTTAGCGCAGAATTGCGTAGCAGTTCCCATGCTTCGGCCGCGTGACTGTCTGCCACACCGTAGCGGGCTTTGGCATATTCCGCCATGGCCGCTGCCGGATCAGGCTTGATGGAATGCCAGGGTAATTCAAACAGCATATCGTAGAGCACCGGTGCCTGTTCTATTCCTTCGGGTGTGGCACCGACACCTTTGATAGCCGGAATGGTGGCTTTTTTGTCGAAATAGCCGTTTATGATACCGTTGAAGCGACCGAACAAACCTGTGCGGCCGCCGAAGTTGGGCAGTGAGCAGTAGATTACGTCATGGCCGCGATATGCCCCGAGATTCGGCTTGCCGTCGGAGAAGAGGTCAAGTACTATCAATCGCCCTTTAGGTACATTGTCAAGTACAGAATACTGCTGGTTGCTCCACTGCCACTGCTGGATTACCCATTGCGATCCGGCGCGGGCGCAGTCCATTGCCTCATAAATGGCTTTGTAAGCATTGCCGATGTTGGAGATTCCCGATGTGTTGGCACCTTCATGAAACGGGTCCATGCTGTAATATTGCGAAGTACCCATCAATTCGGCCAGGCGTGCATAATACTTGTCGGCGACTTGACGGAACGCATCGGTTTCAGGATTCAATATATATGGTCTGGTGAAACCGCACCAGCCGCCCTGAGTGATGGCGCTGAGTCCGGTTTTTGCCGTGAAGTCGTGAGGTACCATGCCTGAAAAACCGGGGAGCACAGGCTCGATGCCAAGCTCACGCATACGGGCGAGTATCTTTTTAGCAAGTTGTTCCTGTCGTTCATACCACCAGTCGGGGTTCTTGCCACCCCAACCTTCGAGGTTGTTCATGCCCCACCATGCCTGAAAACAGGGTCCTGCAATAAAAGCATCGGCCTCATCGGCAGAATATCCGAAATCCTTTGTGAGCAGGTTGCGCCACACCACGTCAAGGCCCACTATCTGCAGAGGCATATTGATGCCATGTAGAGCCATATAGTCGATCTCCTGTTCCCATCGCTCCCAGGTCCATGTGCTCATGGAGTAAGAGAAAGTGCAGTAATTAAGGTAGTAGCGGTAGTCGGCAGACGAGGTATGAGTTTCGCTTCCAGTCGGGGCTGGCAGGGTCGAGAAGGTGGTCGTGAGCCGGTTCCAACTGAGGTTTTCACCTGCAGTGTGGTTGAGATACCAATTTATGCCTGTGGTCAGTGCCGATAGTGAGGACCCTTTGATCTGTGGCTTGCCTGCCGCAGAGCTGATGGAGAATGTCTCCTTACCGTTGACGGCCATCGAAGCATCGACCTCTGTCTCAATCATGGCTGAAGCACCCTTGCCGCCTATGCGGTCAAGCAGATCTTTAATCGCTTGTGGATTACGTTCGGCATGGGTATCAACGGCTGTTATCGCCGCCACTCCGGCCAACAACAGGGCTTGTATATATGATTTCATGGTCTGGAATATATGGGGTAGGGGATTAGAGGCAGGAATCAAGTGTGGCCGTGATGGCTTCGCGGTCCATTTTCCGGCCTATGATTACGAGTTTAATCATGCGGTCTCCTACTTCCGGATCCCAGTCGCGCATCATGTCGGGATTCATCGCTTTGATTTTTTCGAGATCCTCAGGTCCTGCTGTAGCATACCAATATCCGGCCTCGGTGAGTTTGTTCTGCCGCCCGGCGGTTTCAAAGAGATAACTCATGTCAGGGTTCTGGCTGAAATAGACCACGCCTTTCGAACGGATTATGCTCTGTGGCCATCTGGAACCGAGCATATAGTCGAATTTGTTGAGATCAAACGGCCGACGGCGGTAATATACGAAGGTGCTTATGCCGTATTCTTCAGCTTCACCTTCTTCATGATCATGGTGATGGTGATGATGGTGGTGATGATGATGATGATCGTTCTCATCATGTTCATCATGTTCGTGGTGATGATGGTGGTGTTCGGCGTGTGCGTCCGCTTCTTCCTCCGGGGTGACCTCACGCTCTATCTCCCGCACCCAAGTAGCGGAGGTCGCTACTTGTGCATAGTTGAACAGATCGGTGTTGAGTATCAGCTCAGGATCTACTTCGGCATAGTCGCAGTCGATTATGCGTGCTTGCGGCTGTATCTCCCTGATAATACGGCGTATGCGGTTTGCTTCGGCCGGAGATACTTCCGAAATCTTGTTGAGGAGGATTATATTGCAGAATTCAATTTGCTGGATTATGAGATTCTCGATGTCTTCGTCGTCGATATTGTCAGCGCGGAGATTGTCACCGCAGCCAAATTCGTCGCGCAGACGCAGAGCATCCACCACCGTGACTATGCAGTCAAGGCGGGGCAGACAGCGCAGACCTGCCGACATCTGCGGAATGGCACATATGGTCTGAGCTATCGGCTCAGGTTCACAAATGCCGCTGGCTTCGATCACTACGTAGTCAAATCGCCCGTCGGCAGTGAGTTCGGCCAGTTGCTTCACAAGGTCCATCTTCAAGGTACAGCAGATGCAGCCGTTCTGGAGTGCAACAAGGTCATCGGAACCGTCCTGTCCCACAACTCCCCCTTTCTGGATCAGCGAAGCATCAATGTTGACTTCGCCGATATCGTTGACGATTACTGCGAAGCGAATGCCGCGGCGGTTTGTGAGCAGTCTGTTGAGAAGGGTGGTCTTGCCGCTGCCGAGATAGCCTGTCAGCAACAGCACGGGAATATCTTTGGTTTTCATTTATCAGTTAATTTGAGCCATGTTATAGTTATAGAACCAGATGCATACGCGCTGATCGACGGGATTACCATATTTGTCGGTCTGGTTGCGGAGCTTGAATTCAAGATACTTCTTGCCCTCAAAACTCATGGTGAATGTGCCGGTCATGTCATAGGCATTGAATTGAGGCAGTGGATTGCCGCGTTTGTCTGTAGCTTTTATTTCAGATGCATTGACAGTATAGCCTTCAACGTTGAACCTGATCGGAATGTCGCACAGCACATACTGATTAGGCATACCTCCATCCGCACCGCTCATGAATTTCTGGCCGTTGACGGTTAACTGCATGGTCATCGTGTAAGGGTCAATCTCTACGTTATAGCGGGTGTGGAGGTTTGTGTCATAATAACTGCGGTACCAGCCTTCCTTGCCGGGCTCAGTGTTGTAAACCATAACTGTGTCGGTCTCCATTATATAATTTGTGGGCACAACGTTCACCTCATAGCGCTGGTTTGCGAAATAGGTGAGCCACATGGCTCCGATGCGTCCGTAGCGCAGACTGTCAATCTCAAATTCACCTGATGAGTATGATGTCAGTCGCTGGAGCATAAACACGTATGCACTGTCGGCATTGACGTATTGGTACATTCCTGTCACTTTGGCTGAAAGGACGGGTGCGCCATCAAAGAACTGCACGTTGTTGCACTCTACTCCGAAAGTAGAAGTCGTGATGTCAGAGGTGACCATGTAGCTGCTCCCTACGTCAACGAATCCGGTTCCGGTCATGTGGTCATAAACGTAACTAATGCATTTTGTGTAGTCCTCCACCACCCTGCGGCCGTCGATCGGGCTGCACGATGATGCTGTGCCGATGATTGCGGCAACTCCTGTCAGCATTACAGGTAATATCAGGCTAAGTTTTTTCATATGTTTTTGTTTTGTTGTAATCAGATGTTTATGTGAACGGTCATGCCAAGACGGCGAGGTTTGCCCCGCTGCACGAAACTGTGACCGATTGACTCGAAATAAAACGTGGAAAATCTGGTGTTTAGTATGTTTTCACCCCATATGTCAAGTGAATAGTGGCGATGATCTAATTTGATCGACAGCCCCAGAAGACCATAGAGCTTCTGGGAGTGGACATTGGATTCGTCCCAATAGATCGGGCCGATTCCGCGTCCGTCGACAGTAAGGCTCACTCCGTCGATCCATGAAGCGCGGAGTGGCTGGCGATATGTTATTGAGCCGAACAGGGTGTGGCGAGGTGCGTAAGGTATGAACTTACCGCTGTAATCTTCCTTGCCGTTGTCGTAGTTGATGAAGCGGGCATCGGTGAAGCCATAAGTAGCTATCAGTTCCACGTGCTTGTCAGGGCGTGCGTTGATGCTTGCCTCCAAGCCCATTGAACATGTGCGTGCCGCATTGGTCATCATGCGCCCGGTTCCTTTGGCATCCGGGAAGCAAGTGAGCTGTTGGTCGCGACAGTCGATATAGAATAGAGCCATATCTGTGTGAATGCGTCCGTCAGCACAAGCTATATGCCCGCCGATTTCATAGTTCCAGGACTGCTCCGGTTTGTAGCCGACCACATCATTGATCGACGGTAACTCTGCGGAACTCGGCATCATCTGTGCCATCATCTGCTGCTGAAGCACGTCGGAAAACATCTGGGTATTATAGCCACCTGATTTGTAGCCTTTAGCTATAGATGCGTAGACTGTTGACGGTGTGGGCATCGGAAGGCGGTAGGTGGCAGTGATGCGAGGAAGCAACTGGAGGAAGTGCTTGCCGAACACATTGTGATCGTCAATGTTCACCTCGCGCTTTATCGGCAGACCATACATCGTGACCGTGCATGAAGTATCGGTGAAGCTGCGTGAGCGCAGACCGGTGTGTTCATAGTCCAGACGCAGAGCGCCTGTCAGTTTCCATGGACCGTGGGACCATGCGCTCTCATGATATATGGCGGCGCCATAGACAGGTATGGTGAATCGGCTGCCAAGTAGAAATGATGCGTCATTCCATGTCAGGGTCATTCCTGCGGGCATTTTAGACATGGCATTGTCAATGATCAGTTCCTGAATGCCGTCGGAGAGGAAATTGACCGGAGCATTCATTTTAGCATGTTTCAGGAATCCAAACGCGCCGGCCATCCAGGTGTAGTCTCCTTTGTGGCCACGGAAAATCACGTCCTGAGTCACGGCCCATTCACGTGTGGCCTGAGTCAGTGTGAAGTAGCTTTTGGGGGTGAAGTCCTGATCAAGAGTCATGTCATCGTCCATATAGCGCAGTCCGGTTATGGAGCTGACGGTAAAACCGTCTGCCTTCCATTGCATGGTCAGGCCCTCCATGATTGATGTGCGTTTATAGTAACATGTGTCGTTGTAAGCCACGCAACCTGTTTCAAGCCACTCGTATGGATAGCCATGTTCGCGGTTCAGATTGAACGACACTATGTTTTCAAGCGTGAATCGACTGTCGGCAGGAGCATAGGCCGTCTTCCACCGTACCGAAGCCTGATGCCCGCGGCCCACTTCGGAGCCATTGGTATCATTGTGCCAGAATCCATCGGTGCCCGATGCGTTTATGCTCAGCGACATTCCGAGTCCATCGCGGATTAGTCCGTAGATTCCCGCGCCGGCTCTCCAGGAATTACCGGTGCCGTATTCGCCGATTAACCTGATGCCCTGATAGCGGAGAGGCGACAGAGTGTAGATGTTGATTAGTCCGCCCATGGTGTTGCGTCCGTAGAGCACACTCTGAGGACCGCGCAGCACTTCGATGCGCTCAATATTGAAAAGGTCGATATCGTAGTCGTTTTTATTGAGTACCGGCACATTGTCAATATTAAGCCCGACTGCAGGCTGGTCGATGCGGGCACCGAGTCCGCGGACATAAATGGTCGAAGTCATTCGCGAACCATAGTCCGGGACATAGAAATTAGGCACGATCTCTGATGCCTGCTTCATCGTGATTATGCGCTGCCGTTCTACCTCTGATGAAGTAATGGTAGTGGCTGCGATCGGTTGCAGATCAAGGGCCGGGGCCTGCTTTATGGCTGTCACAGACAGTTCCGGCAATTGAGCCGTCAGCGAATCTGTGGTATGGAGTTCCTTAGGTCCTGAGGCAAAAGCATTGCTGCAAAAGAATATCGTGATGAAGATTGGTAGGAGTCGTATCATAACAGAGTACAAAATTACGAAAAATTCGCGATGATTGACAATATTTTAAACTTTTTACGTAACTTTGTACTCTGTTATGAAACGCTTATTGCAAATTCCGATTAAGGTCATGCTTGCGGCCGTTGCTGTGCTCACGTCAGTGACGGCCTTCTGCCAGAAGCCTTTCGAGCGAGGCATGACTACCCCGGTAACCTTTGTGCCGAAAGGGCAGTGGATCACCGGTATATCCGTGAACTATTCAGCTGCGTCACACGATAATTATCAGTTCTTCATATTTGAAGGAATCGATGGCCACAGTTATTCGTTCAAGATCAGCCCTATGGTCATGTTTGCTTTTAAGGACAATCTGGCGGCCGGCGCGCGTATGTCATACACCCGCTCGATGGTTAAGATGGATCGCGGCTCGCTGGTGCTTGACTCCGAGACCTCGTATGACGTAGACCATCTTTATTCAGTGTCGCATAACTATACCGCCACCGGTGCCTTCCGAAATTATATCTCTCTGGGTGGAAGCAACCGATTCGGCATATTTAATGAAGTGCAGTTGCAGCTTGGTGGTGGACAAAGCAAGCTGACGAATGGGACAGGAACCGAACTTACAGGCACTTATCAGCGTAACTTCAATCTCGATGTTGGTGTGGCTCCTGGTATGATCATGTTCCTGAGCAACTATTCGGCCATAGAGGTCAACGTCGGAGTGTTGGGCTTCAGCTACCGTCACACCAAGGCGATCACCGATCAGGTATATGTGGCCAATCTCCATGCCAATTCAGCCAATTTCAAGATCAACCTATTTTCAATCACCTTCGGGGTGGCGTTCTACCTATGAAAATTGTATTCAACCGACTACTAAGGGCCGTAGTGGCCATGAGCGCCATGACTGTCTTCTCGTCCGCTACTATTGCTTCTCCGACTGATGCTGAGTCGGAGGCTCCGGTGTGTGATTATGTGACTATCAACAATGGTGCTGACACTGTGCCGATGATCCTGCGACAGCGCAATCTGGGACGCTATGACCGAGGACTAAATAACTATTTATTCATTCCCAAGGGTCAGTGGCAGGTTGGCCTGACGGCAAGTTACGGTTCGCTTGATACCGAAGACATCGAGGTGCTGTCGGTACTCTCCGATCTCGACTTCCATGGTAAGATATATTCGGTGAAACCGTATGTAGGCTACACTTTCGCCCACAATCAGGCTGTAGGTCTCAAGGTTGTCTATAGCCGGGCCATAGCCGATCTTGGGTCGTTGGGCCTGGATTTCGGCGATGATCTCAATTTTCACCTTAGCGACGTCAGCTATCACTCACAGACATATTCCGCAGCTTTGTTCTATCGGTCGTATGTAGGTCTGAGTGATGCCAAGCGCTTCGCAGTGTTTAATGAAGTAGACCTTACCTTTACTTCCGGATCTTCGACTTTCTCGAGACTCTATAATGCGCAGCCGCGTGTGACTGATACGCGTATTACAGAAGCGAGCCTGAACTTCAGCCCTGGTTTGTGCATATTTATAATGGAGAATGTCAGCTTCAACATTTCGTTCGGTGTGTTTGGTGTGAAGCTCCATAAAGAATCTCAGACCACCAACGGCGTGGAAGAAGGCTCACGCATCACTTCCGGTGCTAATTTCCGTTTCAATATCTTCAATATTAACTTCGGACTCGGTGTTCACATCTAATAAAAGCATATACTCAAAGGCCGGAATGATGATTGGTCCGGCCGTTATGGCGCTCTGTTTAGCCGGGTGCATCAAAAATGATCTGCCTTATCCCAGGATTCAGGCTAATTTCTCGGCGTTTGTAGTGGAGCAGATGGCTTCGCCCGCTGTAATTGACACTACAGCTTTCACCGTGACACTGCCGATGGCAGAGGAGGCAGACTTGAGCGCTGTCAAGGTCCTCAGCTATGAAGTGTCGCCCAGTCAGGTCATCTTAAGCCCTGGTCATACAGTGCCTACCACTCTCGATCTGACTTCGCCTTGGAAGGTGGAGCTGCAGCTATACCAGACCTATACCTGGACCATTACGGCCACCCAGAATATCGAACGCTATTTCACGGTGGAGGGGCAGATCGGTGCATCGGTGATCGATGTGCCGGGCCGCAAGGTCGTGGCATACGTGCCTGAAACGGCTGATCTGTCGGCTATACGTGTGGCTTCGTTTAAAATCGGGGCCAGAGGTGCGCTGACCGAACCGGATTTGCAGGGCAAGGTGGTTGATTTCATGTCGCCTGTCAAGGTGAGCGTCACCACCCATGGACACACTGAAGATTGGACCGTATATGTGGAGCCGACCGAAGCTGCCGTGACGTTGACTTCCGCCGATGCCTGGAGTCGCGTAGCCTGGATCTATGCCAGCGCTGGAGTTGATGCTCGCAACGGATTTGAATACCGCTTGGCCGGCGAGGAAGATTGGACGGCTGTGCCCGCTGACTGGATCACTGTCGACGGTGGCGAACTGTGCGCCCGATTGATACATCTCCAGCCTGAAACGGAATATGAGGTGCGTGCTTATTCCGATGACGAATACACCGCGCCAGTGAAATTCATTACCGAAGGAGAGGCGCAGATGCCTAACTCTAATTTCAGCCAATGGTGGAAAAACGGAGCCGTGTGGAATCCGTGGTCTGAAGACGGTGTGTCGTTCTGGGACACAGGCAACAAGGGCGCCGCTACTCTTGGCAACAGCAACTCAATCCCGACCTCCGCAACCCTCAGCGGCACTGGCCAGTGCGCCGAACTGCAGAGTAAGTTCGTGGGTGTGGCGGGTATTGGTAAGCTCGCCGCCGGTAACATCTTTACCGGAGAATACTTCAAGACTGACGGAACAAACGGTATATTGCACATGGGTCGCGAATGGTCGCTGCGTCCCACCAGATTGATCGGCTATATGCACTATAACTGCGCCCCGATCAGCTCGGTCGGCTCAGATCCTGATTTCCGTGATTGGCGTGACAGGCCCGACACTGCCAACATCTATATATTGCTGGCTGATTGGATCGAGCCTTTCGAGGTGCGCACCAATCCTAAGAACCGACAGCTTATTGATCCCTCCGCTCCTGAGATCATAGCCTACGGATCCGTACAATATGGTGAAACCATTGAAAACTGGACCAAATTTACAATAGATCTGGATTATCGTTCCACTTCACGTGTGCCTCGCTATGTGCTTGTTGTGGCCTCTGCCAGCAAATATGGTGATTACTTTGTAGGTGGCAACGGTTCGGTGCTTTATCTTGATAATTTCCGCCTTGAATATGACTACTGATAATCGACTTCACAATACTGAGCTTCAGTTTGACGAGGCTTTGGCCACATGCCGCTCCCTGTTTGAGAAAAAGCTTCACGATTATGGGGCTGCGTGGCGAGTTCTTCGGCCGGCTTCGATGACTGACCAGATCTTCATAAAGGCTCAGCGCATCAGGTCGCTCCAGACCAAGGGCTGTGCCAAAGTGGAGGAGGGTATACTGCCTGAGTTTATCGGCATAGTCAACTATGGCTTGGTTGGACTGATCCAACTTGAATTGCCCATGACTGAACGGGTTGATATCACTCCGGAAGAAGCCATGAAGCTTTACGACGCTAAAGCCGCTATGGCCCGCGAACTGATGTTGGCCAAGAATCATGACTATGATGAAGCTTGGCGCTCGATGAGGGTCAGCTCCTACGTCGACCTGATACTCATGAAGATTCTCCGGACTCGCCAGATCGAGGATCTGTGCGGCCAGACTCTGGTGAGCGAGGGTATTGATGCCAATTATCTCGACATGGTCAACTACTCGGTATTCGGCATCATCAAGCTGACTGAATGACCACTGAACGGAAAAAACGGATCCTTGCTGCCGTGGTGTGGGCGCTACGCTTGATTGTGGGCGCCGTCTTCACCATAAGCGGTGTGGCCAAGATGATAGACCCTTACGGGTTTATTTATAAAATCAACGATTATCTTGCTGTCTGGGGCATGGATGTGGGCGATGGGCCGGTTATCTTTGCCGCCGTATTGCTATCGGCCACTGAGTTCCTCACCGGTTTCACTTTGGCCACCGGTTCCATGCGCCGCCTCTCGGTCTGGATCGCTATGGCCATGATGGCGTTCATGCTTCCGCTTACTCTTTATGTGGCGGTGGCTGATCCTGTCGATGACTGCGGCTGCTTCGGCGATTTTATAATCATCTCCAATTGGGCCACGTTCTGGAAGAATGTGGCTATCACCGCAGCCCTTTGCTTCCTTATCAGACGAAACCGCAACGTGGAGGGGCTCTTTACTCCCATGAGCCAGTGGTTGCAGATCACTCTGGCCGCTGCGTGGCTGATATATATTGGTCTGGTGGGATACAATGAGCAGCCTTTGGTCGATTTTCGCCCCTATCCTGTTGGGCAACCTTTGTTGCGTGAGGCCGATACGGAGTCGATCATTTACCGTTATCAGGCCGCCGACGGCACTATTGCTGACTTTACGGCCGATATGCTCCCCGATGGCGACGATGGCTGGACATTTCTCGAGCGCATCGACCCTGAGGCTGGAATTCATGAATCGGCTTTCGCTGTGTTTGATGCCGATGGCAACGACGTGACCTACGATGTCATCGGGGCCGTTGACCGTCAGTTGCTGATGCTGGTGCCCGACGTGGCTGCCGCCGGCATTTCCGGCACCTACACTGCCAATGAACTCGCCCGTGTCATTGCCGCTCCTGACGATCCGGAAGATTCCGAAGCGTTTGTGGCCATTGTCCATGCTGCTGACAGCGCGGTGCTTAGCGAGTGGATTGATATGTCGATGATCGATTATCCGGTTTATTATGCTGAGGATACTGCGATCAAGACGGTGGCCCGTGGCAAGATGGCGCTGGTTTATCTTGAAGATGACACTGTGAGATGGAAGCGCGACATCTCCTCGGTTAACCCTGAGGTCGTTGAGTTCCCTGACTTCACGTTTGAATCGCTCGCCACTGATGGCCCTGCTGATTTTCGCCACACTTTGGCCCTGCTCGTCATTGCTGAAGTCATAGTGTTGCTGCTTGGCCGTGGTGCAACTTTCAGCCGTCTGAAGATTCTCAGGGCACGTCGCAGGGCGCATTAATAACTTTTTGCGCTTAAAATTTGTTAGATTTAAGGAAACGAATTAACTTTGCAGAGAATTTAGAGCCTCCTTATGGCCTGATTCTGTATGCGGGTTACGGAATTCATCACTGATTCCCTCCTCACTGCTCCCTCGCTTTTCAGACTCTCTTTTCCCTGCATTTCTCTCCATTTTTTCTCTTCTCCCTCGTTGTTGACTCTCAAATTTTGTATAACAGATCTTTCCATATGATTGGAGAACTGCGTGTGCGTGTGTGATTCTTACGCTTGATACTTACGCTTTGCCTCCAGACATTATTTACTGATAATAAATGAACTACAAGTTTACTCAACTCAGCGAAATGAGCCTTGATCAACTCAGGGCGATTGCCGCCGAAGTCGGTTTGCCGAAAATTGAATCGCTTGATCACGAAGCCCTTTCATACGCCATACTTGATCATCAGGCTGAGGTTGGTTCGGCCAATGTGCCCCAGAAGGAGCCTAAGAAGCGCGGCCGCGGTAAGGCCCGCTCCGCTTCAAAAGATGAGAAAGACAAGGAGCCCCAGACTCCCCAGCAGCCCGAAGCTAAAGCCGAACAGGTTGCTCCTGCCGCCGACGATCAAGCCGCCGCTGCCCCTGCTCAGCCCAAGAAGCGTGGCCGCAAGAAAAAAGAATCTGCAAAGGAAGATAATATTACTGAAAATAATAAAACCGAGCAGCCGCAACCCGAAGTTGCCGCTGAGGCGGCTGATCAGCCCAAGAAACGTGGCCGTAAGAAGAAAGGTCAGCAGCCCGAAGCTGAGGCTCAGGGCCAGTCTGCCGCCGAAGCAGCCCCTGTTCAGCCTGTAGAGGCTGAATCTGCTGCCCTGGCTACTGAACCGGCCGAACTGGTTGCCATTGAAAAGACTGAATCCGCCGATCAGCTCTCCGATCAGCAGGACCAGTCGATGGATTCTGCCCGCCCCAAGCGTGACTTCCGCCCCAATCCCAACTCTCCACTCGGCGAATTCTTCCCCGGTGGCAACCGCCAGGGCAAGCGCTTCACTCCTCGTCAGCAGCAGTCTCAGCCTCAGGAACGCGACGAACAGCAGCAGTCTGCTCCCGTTGTTTCCGCCCCGATCGTGCTCACTGAGCCGGGACAGCCGGTGCCAAACAATGGCATGATGCCTGGCAAGAAAAACAAACAGAAGAATTTCCAGCACAACGAGGCAATGCGTCAGCGTGAGAACTTCGCCGTTAAGTTCGAAAACTGCATTGAAGCGTCCGGTGTGCTTGAAGTCGAGCCGCAGGGTCATGGTTTCCTCCGCTCGAGCGACTATAACTATATCGCCTCGCCAGACGATGTACTCATCACACCCCAGCAGATCAAGGCCTACGGCCTTAAACCCGGCGATGTGGTCGATGCTCTCGTGCGTCCTCCCCACGAAGGCGAGAAGTACTATCCTCTTACCTCAGTTGTCGGAGTCAATGGCCGTGATCCGCGCTACCTGCGTGACCGTCAAAACTTCGAGCACCTTACCCCGCTTTTCCCTGAAGAAAAATTCAACCTTACCGGCGATCCGGCTACCACTAATCTCTCTACCCGTGTGGTCGATATGTTCGCTCCCATCGGCAAGGGTCAGCGCGCCCTGATCGTGGCTCCTCCCAAGACCGGTAAGACCCT
>CAZKRV010000018.1:0-20012 GCA_964555345.1 uncultured Bacteroides sp. | reverse complement strand
CCTCGCAGCACTCGCACCTGAAACGAGCGCGTCTACCATTCCGCCACCTGGGCCTGTGCTCGCGGGCTTTCCCGCTTTTGCGTTGCAAAGTTACAGCGTTTTTTTGAATTAGCCAAATCTTTGAAGCAATTTTTTTGCTCAGGTCGGCGAAAATGGTTTACTGGCAAGGTATGGAAGTGAGAAGCATTTGTTCGATGGCTTTTCGTAATTCGGTACGGGAGCCAACAAGATTGTTGACCATCACTACGATAACGTGGGTGGGAGATTTGTCGACAGGGTTGAGGTGATAACCTGCATAGCACTGCACACCGCCCATACTGCCCGATTTGAGTACGAATTCAGATTTGCGCGGATGCTTGGCCAGAAAAGAGGTGAGAGTGCCATCAAGGCCAACGCGGGCAAAGCTGTCGATATATGAAGTAGATAACCCCCGGGGGTTGGCCATGATACGGAGCACGGTGCCAAGCGCTTCGGCAGAAATGGCATTAGCCCGCGACAGGCCGCTGCCATCGTTAATGCGAGCAGTGGAAAGATCGAGTCCCTGTGAGCGCCAAAAGCGGCGTTCGCGGCTAATGGCTGAATCAAGTGGTGCGCCGGGGCTAATGGCTCGTAGCGTGGCTTCGGCCATAAGATTGTCTGAGCGCACCATCAAACTACGGCCAACCTCAGCCAAACGCGGTGACTTATAGGCAAGTATCTCCTTCGGAACGGCAGAGGCTGATGTAGCAACAGCTTCATGCTCCACGACTATGCCAAGGGAGCGGAGAGCGGACTCAAGGCGACCTACAAGCACAGCGCCGGGATCTGGCATGGAGCACATCAGAGTAGCCTGACGTCGCTTTCCGAGAGATCCGCCGACGCGCAGCACGTTACTACCAACACCACGGCTGAGCGTTAGCGAACGACCAGTACCTACGGTCTCATTGATAACCTGAAGGTCAGGCACAGGGATCGAGGTGGTCATGGAGGGCACGTTGAGCCCGAAGGTGTTGTCGGAATAATTGACCGCATAGGCTCCGGCTCCATAGTCCCAGGGAATATCCTCTACCTCCCATGAGCTGACGGCTCCAGGATCTGGGATACAACTGCTATCAATAACTATATTGCCAGCTATGCGGGTGATGCCACGTTCACGCAGGGCAGCGGCGACTGACGAACAGAATGAGGGCTGCTCCTTGAAATGACGCGAGCCAAGGGTGGGATCTCCCCCACCCTTGATGATAAGGTCACCGCGGAGCACTCCGCAATCAACCGCACCGGTGTGGGCCACGGTGGTTGTCCAGCGGTATTCGGGACCGAGCAAACGGTAAGCAGTGGCCACTGTGAGCGACTTGAGTATGCTGGCAGGAGTGAGCAGACGACGAGAGTCCTGCTCCACGACGGGACGACCGGAATCAACCGTAGCAATATATACAGCCACAGACACGGCATCGCCCCCCTTGACCGCCAGAGGTGCCGCAAAAGCACCTCCGGTAAGGCCGAGGAGGACGATGAATGTGGTGGCGATCAGTACAAGGCGGCGCATCAGAGCAGCGAAACGGAACGTTTCACAAACTCACTCAACTCCTTGCCGCGCAACAGACCGGAACCGAGCAGGGCCAGGTCTATCAACTGGCGCACAAGAGGCTGATGTGAGGAGTAGCCTGTGGCTGCTGCAGCAATCTTCTCACGCATTGAGCCTACGGTCTTTTCCAGTTCCGAGGTGCGGGCCTTCTGCTCATCGGTGAGTTTGCCGTCTTTAGCTTCGGAGTGGATCTTGTTGGACTCATCCTGAGCTTCAGTCATAGCCTTGAAGTCTGGCTCTACTTCGGCAGTAAGAGCCTGCATGGCATCAGACTTAATGCGGGCCACAAGAGGGTGTTCCACATTGACCACAAGCGAATAGCTATCGGGCAACTCGCCATAGAAGTTCATACCCGGCTGCATGGCGGCCATCTCCTTCATGCGGCGCATATATTCATTCTGTGTCACGGTCACAGGAGCATCGCTTCCTGCCAATGCTTCGAAAGCTACGATAAATTCAGCCTTTTCTACAGTGGGAATCTGCGAACGGAATACGGTGGTGAGCACGTCACGTTCCATGGCACTCAGGCCAGCATCTTTCTTCTTGTCTGCCTTGGGTATGAGATTGTCGATGGTATCGCTATCGACTCTCACGAATCGGCTCTTATCAATCTTGCTCTCAAGCATTGCCACGAAGTGGCTGTCGAGTTGCCCGTCCATAACCAGCACACTATAACCTCGATCGGTTGCGGAGTGTATATAGTTATATTGTGCGGTGGGATCAGTGGTATAGAGGTATACCACATTGCCCTCGGAGTCAGTCTGTGCACTCTCGATCAGTTTTCTATATTCCTCGAGAGTGAAATACTTACCGTCAGTGTCCTTCACCAGAGTAAACTTCATGGCCGACTCGCGGAACTTATCGTCAGTGAGCATGCCATATTCGATGAAGATCTTGATATCGTCCCACTTTTTCTCGAAGTCAGCACGATCGGCTTTGAAGATCTCCTCAAGGCGCGAAGCCACTTTCTTTGTAATATATCCTGAGATTTTCTTAACAGCGGAGTCGGCCTGAAGATAGCTACGACTAACATTCAGGGGAATGTCGGGAGAGTCGATCACACCCTGAAGCAACATCATGAACTCAGGCACCACACCTTCCACGGAGTCGGTGACGAACACCTGATTGCTATAGAGCTGAATGCGATTGCGGGTAAGTTCGAAATTGTTCTTAATTTTGGGGAAGAAAAGAATGCCCGTCAGAGTAAATGGGTAGTCCACATTGAGGTGAATCCAGAAAAGGGGATCTTCCTGACCGGGATAAAGCTCATGGTAAAACTTCAGATAGTCCTCATCGGTCAGTTCAGCAGGTTTACGAGTCCAGGCAGGTTCGGTGTTGTTAATCACTTTGCCATCTGACTCTACAGGCACCGGAAGAAAGCGGCAATATTTGCGCAGCAGCGAGTCAATACGGGCCTGTTCGAGGAACTCCTTAGAGTCATCATCAATATACAGCACGATATCGGTACCGCGTTCGGTGCGGTCGCCGCGCTCCATGGTATAGACCGGCGAACCATCGCACTCCCAGCGCACAGGTTCGGAACCGTCCTTGTAACTCAGCGAACGGATCTCGACCTTCTTGGCCACCATAAAAGCGGAATAGAAGCCGAGACCGAAGTGACCAATGATGGAGTTGGCCGTATCTTTGTATTTCTCAAGGAACTCTTCAGCACCGGAAAAAGCGATCTGGTTGATATATTTCTCAACATCGTCAGCCGTCATGCCGATACCATGATCACTCACAGTAAGGGTGCCTGCTTCCTTATCGACTGTCACGGTTACCTTCATGTCGCCGAGTTCACCTTTATATTCGCCGAAAGACGAAAGAGTTTTCAACTTCTGGGTAGCATCAATAGCGTTGCTCACCAGCTCGCGCAGGAAGATTTCGTGGTCGCTGTAGAGGAATTTTTTGATCACAGGAAAGATGTTCTCGGTAGTAACGCCGATCGATCCTTGTTTCTTTTGAGTCTCCATAAAATATATTGAGTATTGTTATTATTTTGAATTTCGGTTTATATATTGCCTATGTCCTACTCATGCAAACAAAATGCCAGTGTGAAATCGCTGACAATTCCAGTTAAAAATGATTAACTGATGTGACAAAATGTCATTCGACCGCCTACGGCATGTATTTTGCCTCAATGAACCGTAGACTATGACACAATGTTATATTGCAGTCATCTTCATAACCAAATTACGAAAAAAATGAAAGTACTCATCGTCAACGGAAGCCCACATCTAAACGGTTGCACAGACCGTGCCCTGCGCGAAGTCGAGGCAACACTCCACAATGAAGGTATCGAGACCGAGCGTATAAACATCGGCAACAAAGACATACGCGGCTGCATAGGCTGCAACTTCTGCCGCGAGCATGGCCGCTGCGTGTTCAACGACGCAATCAACGAAACCGCACCCAAACTGGTCGAAGCCGCAGGACTTATAGTAGGTTCTCCGGTATACTATGCGTCGATCAACGGCCAAGTCGGCAGCTTCCTCGACCGTCTGTTTTACAGCACATCAGGCATCATCGACAAGTCGATGAAAGTCGGGGCAGCCGTCATTTCCTCACGTCGCGCCGGATCCACTTCGGCTTTCGACGAGATCAACCGTTACTTCACGATCAGCGCCATGCCCATTGTGTCGAGCACATACTGGAACGAAGTCCACGGCTTCACTGCCGATGACGTGGAGCGCGATGCCGAAGGCCTACAGACCATGCGCAACCTCGGACGCAACACTGCATTCCTGATCCGGGCCATAGCTGCTGCCGGACGAGAGTCAGGCATACCGCAGCAGGAGAGAGGCAACTTCACCAGCTTCCAGACCGAGTAACAAATACGTCACTTACGGTCTTTCGCAAAGAAATCACGGAAAAACCTAAGCTGGCGCACTATCGATTCGTGCCAGTAAGGAGCATTGTGCCCGCCGGGTGAACTCACATAGGTGTGAGGCACCTTGCGGGCCATAAGTTCACGGTGCAGCGACTCATTGACCCCGGTAAACACATCTTCAGTGCCACAATCGAAAGTAATAACCAATCCCGGACGGATCGAATCGAGCTGCGTCATCACGGTGTGAGCGTCCCATACAGCCATATTCTCCGCCTGCGGTCCAAGCTGATCCTTCATGTTCCAATACTCCGGAAACGGCCGTATATCCACACCGCCGCTCGTCGCCCCACATGCGCCATAAATCTCCGGATGACGGAATCCAAGCCATAGTCCACCATGACCGCCCATGCTCAGGCCTGTCACGGCCCTACCGTCAGGCGATGCCACGGTGCTGTATGCACTGTCAATATAGGAAATAAGCTCCGAGGTCATATACGTTTCATATTGGCTCGACGGATTCACCGGGCTATCCCAGTACCATGAATTGCGTCCATCGGGACACACCACAATCACCGGCTCAATGCCTCCAACCATGTCAGGCAGATCAGGGCGTATCTCCAGCCACTTCAAATGATGGCCACCATGGCCGTGAAGCAGATATAGCACCGGATACTCCATTTCCTCCGAATAGCCTTCGGGCACGATCACCACGTTATTCACCATGGTCTGCATTGACGGACTGTAGACGGCCACCGTGTCAACTCTCTGTGACATGGCCGAAACCACGTTCAGCAGCATCAATGCCGTCATCAACAACAATTTTCTCATAAAAATAAAAGCGAATTTGATATCTATCCGCAAAGTTACGAAAATTTCGATGGACATGAATAATGTAAGCATGTGAACTTTTTGACATGACGGGAGGTTTTAGAAGAAAACTCCATCAACTATCATCCTTTATGTTACGACCCTTACTCATCAGCGCGGCAACCATCACCGCACTGTCAGCCGCGGCTCAGCCGTCGACTCCCCGCGAAGCTTATGTGGACTCCATGAAACAGGTTCACAAGATTATTCCTATCGGCGACAGCAACGGCCACGATGCATCGGCAGCCGAACGTCGTGCCATGATTGACAATTTCTATGTCGACCAGTTCCGCCAGTTCGAAAATCCCTCTGCTCCATATTTCATGTTCATGAGTCGTGACGGCAAACTCGCCATGGGCATGGGCGGCAACGTGAAGCTCCGCGGTTGGTATGACTGGGGTGGCAGCATGGACGGTGCCGCTTTTTCACCTTATTTAATACAAATGCACCCGAATCCGGCACACATACGCCAACTTGACGGCAATCCCGCAGGTTCCGGCCTATTTTTCCGCATGATTGGACAAAACAGCAAGATCGGCACCTATCAGCTCTATCTGGAAGCTGATTTCAGCGGCGGCGACGGCTATCAGTTCAAGCTGACCAAGGCTTATGCCACGGCAGGCGACTGGACACTCGGCTACGCCACCACCACATTTTCTGACCCGCAGGCTCTGCCGCCGTCGGTTGATGCGCAAGGTCCTAACAACAAGATGGACGCCACAGCCATGCTTGTGCGATACATGCACACATTCAAACCCGGCATAGTGATAGCAGCCTCAGTCGAGAATCCACTGAAGCAGACCTCGATTACCACGGAAACGACAGAAGCCACCCGTACATGGCTGCCTGATCTCGGAGCCTTCGTGCAGTATCAGTGGGGCCACAATAATATGCAACACATACGCCTGAGCGGTGTGACGCGCCAACTCACCTATCGCAACCTGATCAAGGGACACAACGAGAACCAGATAGGTTGGGGTCTGCAACTCAGCTCAGTAGTCAACATATGCCGTCCCCTCACGCTCTATGCTACCGTCAACGGCGGACGTGGCATGGCCGGACTCGGCGGCGACTGGCTCATGAACAATTTCGACATGGTTGGTAAGCCCGGTGCTCCCGGCGAACTATATGCCCCCGGAGTATTCGGCTACATGGCCGCCCTGCGTTATGACTTCTGCCCAAACCTGTTCACAGTGCTCACCTGGGGACAAGCCCATTACTTCCAGAAAGAAGGAACCCCCGACGATGAATATAAATACGGCCTTTACGGCGCTGCCAACGTATTCTACAATCTCACGCCCCGCGTCCAGTTCGGATTAGGATTCAATATGGGTAAACGCGTGAACTACGGCGGAGAATCGCACTGGGGACGTCGCATCTGCGCTGTAGCATCATTCTCTTTCTAATCCTGATATTTGGTTTTCACCGATTGATTTCGTAACTTTGTTGTCGGTTCCGGTCACCTTCGATCCGCACCGAAGCCTGCAACAATGAATAGAATCATCTGCAAAATACTCACATCTCTCAGTCTGGTCACCCTCGCATCGGCATGTTCCGGGGGTGATTCTACTGTTGATCAGGCTGACAAGATTGACCGTGCCATCAATGAGGGCAACCTCACGGCAGCCCAACGTGAATGCGACAGATATTTCAGCGTACGCCCGGTGCTGGACTCACTCACCGTACCCGAACTATGCCATATGGCAGTGGTGCTTGCAAGCCTCGCCGAAAACTCCGATGATCGTCGCGACGAAAACGCCGCTCAGGCCGTACTGTGCTACCGTACAGCTTTGGAGCGCGACTCAGCCGCGACCACATCGTATCTGCAGGCTCTGTCCACCGACGAATATCGCCATATATATCTGCTCAACCAGCTGCTACGCCCGATAACCGACCGCGAAGACGGGGTGATCTACACCTCCGATGAAGACGAATGGAACGAGCATATTTCTAACTCCGCAATAACTGATTGACGCTCATGGATTGGCAAGACGCACTCGGATCACTCAAGGATAATTTACCACAGGCTCCTGATGAAGTTCCCGCGGAAAATGATTCCGCCAACACATCGGCATCATCGCCGAAGGCCAGGCTTGACATAATATTGGAGAAAAAAGGACGTGCCGGCAAATCGGCCACCATCATCAGCGGTTTCACAGTCGAATCCGACGAAGAAATTGCCTCAATAGCCGCAACGCTCAAGAACAAACTCGGCACCGGAGGATCGGCGCGCGGCGGCGAGATCCTTATCCAAGGTGATAGACGCGCCGACGTGCAGCGGCAACTTGCCTCCCTCGGCTATAAATCAAGAATTATCTGATAATATCACTCACCTGTCACGATGAAGCGGCTTCACATACGTAAGGCATCGGCAGGTTCAGGCAAGACATATCAGCTTGCCTGTAATTTCATACGCTATTCGTTAGGCCACCGATCAGCTGACGGAAAGTGGAAGCTCAACGGCCCCGAGGCGGTCAACACCCACCGCCATATTTTAGCCATCACCTTCACCAACAAGGCCACCGACGAAATGAAACGCCGAATAGTCCGCGAACTGGCCATATTGGCTGAAGTACCGGTCATGGCCGGACAAAAGTCGGATTATGAGCAGGAATTGCTACAAGACTTCGGCCTCACCGGGGCCGAGGGGACAGACAAGCTGCGACGTGCTGCAGACAGAGTACTGATAGACCTGCTCTCGGACTACGGCGAATTCAACGTCAGCACCATCGACGCATTTTTCCAGTCAGTGCTTCGTTCATTTGCATTTGAAGCCGATCTGTCTGGCAACTACGAAGTGACGCTCGACAGCGACACCCTTGTTGAAAACGGCATTGCTGACACACTGCTTCAAGCCATCAACGGCGGCCCGGACAGCGAGCTGATGAAATGGCTGGAAAGCTTCATGGCGACAAGTCTGCGCAAAGGCCGATCTTTCAACCTGCTGCACCGCACCGGCGAGATGCGTTCATCAATCCGCAAATTCATTCAAGCACTTACTGACGAGGACTATCAACGCCATTTTGACGAAATCAACGGTTTCATCTCCCGCACTAATGCCTCTGCCCCCAATCCGGTAGCCACTCTCCACTGCGAACTGAGAGATCTGCACGAATCACTGCTTGAGTCCATTCGCTCCATGGCACAATCCATCGCTTCACACCCTGAAGCCAAAGGCCTCAAGAAAACCCCACTCAAAGCCATCGTCGAAAGTATCATCTCCGGCAACGAACCATCGGTAACTGCTGCACTTTTTAACGGCAAGGACAACCCCGACGCGCTTTTCTTACAGAATGCCATACCATCAGCGGAATTCATTGACCACTGCACCTCCTTTATTCAGCACTGCATCAGGTTCACTACAATTAATGAGGTTCTGGCCCAAATATACCGCTTCGGCATTTTTGACGCCATAAATACCAACATAAACCGTATCAAAGCCGACAACAACACCATATTTCTCTCCGACACCAATTCACTGCTGCGCCGCATCATCAGTGACTCACCTTCTCCATTTATATATGAACGCACAGGATTGAAGTTGCACCACTTCCTAATCGACGAATTTCAGGATACATCACGTATGCAGTGGGAAATACTCCGACCGCTTCTACTCGAGAGCGTTGCCGGTGGACACGATAACCTGATCATCGGCGATGTAAAACAGTGTATATACCGTTTTCGCAACTCAGATCCTCACTTGCTCGGGCACGATCTTCAGGCTGATCCTTCGCTCAGTAACTATATCAACGAAATCCATCAAGGTATCAACTACCGCAGCGCCCGCCAGATAGTTGAATTCAATTACCACCTCTTTCCCGCCATCGGCATAGCCACCGGCTATTCCTCCGTCTATCCAGCTGAGACGGAACCCATACGCCCTGCTGCCCCCGAGGGCTACGTCAATATTGAGGCCCTCTGCCCGGACTCATATAAAGACAATGCTTTACGGCGTATGTTTGACCACATATGCCGCCAACTTAGCCCTGAAGGCGGCAACTATCGACCGGCAGACATAGCCGTATTGGCCCGCACCAACGATGAAGCATCAGAGATCATCGGCTACCTGATGAAGGAACTTTCCACCACACCTGGCATGGAGGGAGTGCAGGTACTTGGTGACGAATCGCTGCAGCTGGAATCATCAATGGCGGTAAGATGTATTATCGCCGAACTTGGCCGACGTTGTGCTCCACCCGTCCCTACCTCACAAAAGGCAAATCCTTATGCTCGAGTCAGCCAGACACAACTCGACTGGCTCGCCACAGAATTCGATAGACGCCGCCTTGAGACAGACGCCAACGATCCGTTTGAAACCTTATCAGGACTCATTGCCGAATTAGACCGACGCATTGAAGCCGAAAGCAGCAATAGTGAAACCGATAAATCAGCGGTTCCCACATCGCTGCCCATGCTCATTGAAGACTTGATAGCAATGCTCCCTCCCTATCTGCGCGAAAAAGATAGTGTCTACCTGTATGCGTTAATGGATGTGGTCACAGAGTTCTGCCAGAACGGTACTGCCTCGGCCCATGCGTTCCTGCAATGGTGGCAGCTCTACGGCCACAAGTCCTGCATCAGCACTTCCGATGCAGCCAATGCCATACGCGTAATGACTATCCACAAAGCCAAAGGACTCGAATTCGACTGTGTGCATATCCCCTACGTCGAAGGGTCACTTGGCAAGGAAACAAAAATCCGATGGTATAACTGCGAAATCGGAGGGACCAACGTGTTCCGTCAACTCGGCGTCAAAGGTCCGGTGCCGTCATACTTTCCATTACAATCCAAGAGCAGCCTCTCCACGACTTTATTCGGCAAACAGTACACCTCGCTACTTGCCGAAAGCCGTCTTGATGACATCAACACACTTTATGTGGCCTTCACACGCCCCATTCGCGAGTTGATCGTGAGCGTGTGCGGCAGAAAGCCGCCGAAAAACAATAGCAACGAATCAGGATCCATCGAATACCAGTTGCGTTCAGCTCTATCACTCACACGCAATAATTCAGGCGAATGGAGCTACCAATCCGGTGTTCCCACGACCAGGATTGCCACCCGCAAGACCGAACCAGACAAGCCAGTGCAGATACTCATGCCAGGCTACACACCTCGTGCCGATATGCTCTCGGAGATACTGACTGAGATATCCGACGAGATTTAATTGCACATTCGCCGCAAAAGTGTGCAATTGGTTAAGAATTTGTTAAAATAGCGTGTTTTCAAAAATTTGTCTTAATTTTGCGGTAACACAAAACACCAATCAAAATCCAATAGTATAATGGCAAAAATATTCGGCGCTGTGAAAATTGACTCCAACCGCTGCAAGGGGTGTGACCTCTGCGTGGTTGCCTGCCCCACTTCGGTGCTCATGCTTCACCCGAAGGAAGTCAATGACCGAGGCTACCACTTCGCGTTTACCTCAAATCCTGAGGCCTGCATAGGCTGTGGTTCGTGCGCAGCCGTCTGCCCCGACGCTTGCATTGAAGTATATCGCGTTGTAGACAAAAACGCCTGACCATCATCTCCTCCTTCACAAACCTTAACGCTAACACCTTAACCAATTATGGAAGAAGACGTAAGACTGATGAAGGGTAACGAAGCCCTGGCCCATGCCGCCGTGAGATACGGCGCAGACGGCTACTTCGGTTATCCTATTACACCCCAGTCGGAAGTATTGGAAACTCTCGAAGAACTGATGCCATGGGAAACCACCGGCATGACTGTGCTCCAGGCCGAAAGCGAAGTGGCCGCCATCAATATGGTCTATGGCGGTGCATCGTGCGGACGCGCAGTGATGACATCATCATCGTCACCGGGCGTGAGCCTCAAGATGGAGGGTATCAGCTATATTGCCGCCGGCGAACTACCCGCGCTGATTGTCAACGTGATGCGTGGTGGTCCCGGTCTGGGCACCATTCAGCCATCGCAGGCTGACTATTTCCAGGCCACCAAAGGCGGCGGCCATGGTGACTACCATTTAATTGTGCTCGCACCTAATTCAGTGCAGGAAATGGCTGACTTTGTAGGCCTCGGCTTTGATCTGGCATTTAAGTACCGCACTCCGGCCATGATATTGGCCGATGGCGTGATTGGCCAGATGATGGAGAAAGTGGTGCTCCCGCCGGCCCGCCAGCGCCGCACCCAGCAGCAGATCATCGAGCAGTGCCCCTGGGCCATCACGGGCAAACGCGGCCGCGATCACCATAACGTGTCGACCACCCTTGAGCTTCAGTCAAACGAGATGGAGAAGAACAATATCCGTCTGCGTGAAACATATGATCGTATCGAAGCGGCTGAAGTGCGCTATGAAGAAATCATGACAGACGATGCCGAATATATCATCGTAGCGTTCGGCTGCACCTCGCGCATCTGCCGTAAAGCCATTGAGACGGCCAGAGCCATGGGCATCAAAGTCGGTCTGTTACGTCCGATCACTCTATGGCCATTCCCCAAGAAAGCGGTCGAAAAGCTCGCAGCTAAAGTGAAAGGTATACTTGTAGCCGAACTCAACAACGGTCAGATGATCGAAGATGTGCGCTTGTCGCTGCCTCTCGGCAGCATGATACCGGTACACCACTTCGGCCGCACCGGTGGCATTGTACCCAACCCGCAGGAGATACTTGACTCCCTGCTCTCTTATTTCCCCGAAGCCAAAAATTCTTAATTGCTGAGCCACATGACCAACGAAGAAATCATAAAAGAAGAAAACAAGGTCTACAGCCGCCCGCGGCTGCTGCTCGACGCCACCATGCACTACTGTCCCGGTTGCTCCCACGGTGTAGTCCACAAACTCGTGGCTGAGGTGATTGAGGAACTCGGCATGGAAGACCTCGCCATCGGCATAGCTCCGGTGGGATGCGCCGTGTTTGCCTACAATTATATCGACATCGACTGGATCGAAGCCGCCCACGGACGCGCTCCAGCTGTAGCCACCGCTGTATCGCGTCTCCAGCCTGACAACGTAGTTTTCACTTACCAGGGTGATGGCGACCTTGCCGCCATCGGTACTGCTGAAACAATCCACGCTTGTACCCGCGGTGAAAACATCATGATCATATTCATCAACAACGGCATCTACGGCATGACCGGTGGCCAGATGGCTCCGACCACGCTCGAAGGCATGAAGACCTCGACCACACCTTATGGCCGACGCACTGATATCAATGGCTTCCCAGTGAAGATCAGCGACATCGTGGCTCAACTCGACGGCACCTGCTACGTGACACGTCAGGCTGTCCATACACCGGCCTCAGTGCGCTCTACACGCAAGGCCATACGCCAGGCGCTGATCAATACACGCGAAAAGCGAGGCACCTCCTTCGTCGAAATTGTGTCAACATGCAGCAGCGGCTGGAAACTCACTCCCACCAAAGCCAACAAATGGATGGAGGAAAATATGTTTGTGAAATACCCGCTTGGAGATATTAAAAACACAGTCAAATGAAACACGAAATTATTATAGCCGGATTCGGCGGACAGGGTGTGCTCTCCATGGGTAAGATCCTGGCTTATGCAGGTCTGCTTGATGGCCTTGAAGTCAGCTGGATGCCAAGCTATGGGCCAGAACAGCGCGGCGGCACAGCCAACGTCACAGTGATTCTGAGCGACGAACCTATCAGCTCCCCGGTGCTTGACACCTATGATATCGCCGTCATACTCAACCAGCAGAGCCTTGACAAATTTGAGAGCCATGTCAAACCTGGCGGACTCCTTATCTACGATCCATACGGCATTCATCACCTACCGACACGCACCGACATACAATGTGTGCCGATTGATGCTACTGAGGCCTCTGTAGAGATGGGCAATGCCAAAGCCTACAACATGATCCTGCTCGGTGCCCTGCTCCAGCTCTGCCCTATGGTGAGCGCCGACACCGTTATTACCGGACTCAAAAAGACTCTGCCTGAACGTCACCACCATCTTATCCCGATGAACCGTCAGGCTATCGACCGCGGAGCCGAAATAGCAAAAAACAAATGACAGATACCGATAAGAAAACTCTCACCGCCGACACAGACGGACTGCTCACATACGAATTCATAGCCAACCATATCGGACAGCCCGAACTGGATCTTGACTGGCTCACAGACAACATGATCCGCGTGGACCGCAAAGGTCAGTTCACGGCAAGCGCTGCCCGCTATCTCTCGGCTATCGATTCCGAGGCATTCGCCACACAGATCGAAAAGCTCATAGCTGCCGCAATCGAAAAGGATCGCGAGCACTGCTATCTGCCGGCTCTGATCAAAGGCATTTATGGCGATGACTACATGGAGCAAGCCGAACGGCTCATCGCTTCTGACAACAACTTCCGCCGTATATTCAAGCGACTTTATCCCTCAAACGCATTCTGATGAAAAAATTTCTGATTTCACTCCTGCCGCTGCTCGGCCTCTTCTCATGCAGCGCCAAAACCGATGCTCAAAACGCCCAGACCGACAACATGACAGACAAAACAACAGACTCAACCACCGGTGCTACTGCAGCAGCTGCAGCAGACACTACCTCAGTGAAAGTACTCGTAAAAACCACCGAAGGCGATTTTGAAGTACTGCTCTATGGTGACACTCCCCTTCACCGCGACAATTTCGTAAAACTTGCCAAAGAGGGATATTATGACGGCACCCTCTTCCACCGCGTAATAAATGAGTTCATGGTGCAGGCTGGTGACCCGGATTCAAAAAACGCCCAACCTGGCCAGCAGCTCGGCAGCGGAGGTCCTGGCTACCAGATTCCCGCTGAATTCGTATATCCCAAACACTTCCATAAAGCCGGAGCATTGGCTGCAGCCCGTACCGGCGACCAGATGAATCCCGAACGCAAATCATCAGGTTCTCAATTTTATGTCGTTACCGGTAAGGTCTACACCCCCGCAGAACTCGATCAGATGGAGAAGCAGATGATGCAACAGCAATTCTACTCCCTTGCCGGCCAGCGCCGCGATGAGATCATGCGCCTGCAGCAGGCCAAGGACGAGGCAGCCCTCAATGCACTTCAGGAAGAGCTGATAGCTCAAGCTGAAAAGCTATCCAAGTTCACTCCCGAACAGCGCGAAGCCTACACCACCGTCGGCGGCACTCCTTTCCTTGATGCTCAATACACTGTTTATGGCGAGGTGATCTCCGGCATGGACACCATCAAAAAGATTGAAAAAGCTGAAACCTCAGCCAGTGACCGCCCGGTCAATGATGTGAAGATCATCTCCATGACTGTGGAGTAACGATGCCGCTCATAAGCATAATAATTCCCGTCTATAACGTCGAGGCATACCTCAGGGCATGCCTCGACTCCGTATTATCCCAATCCATAAGTGACTGGGAATGTATTGTCATAGACAACGCTTCGACCGACACATCACGCGCGATCGCCGATAGCTATGCCGCCCACGACCAGCGCTTCCGTATCATCAGCCTATCCGGCAACTGCGGTCCGTCAGCCCGTAATCGCGGACTCGATGAAGCCCGCGGGGAGTACCTCACATTTGTCGATAGCGATGACACGATTCACCCGCGCTGCCTCGAATTGCTTGTCGGCATGATGACCAAAGGGGTAGACATCGCAATGACCGACCTCACACGGTCTCCTGATGGATTCTTCACCGGTCCCGCACCTGTCACGATATATGAACCACGACGTGCCGTGGAATTGTGTCTATACCAGCGTAACGGATTCAACCCCTCAGCATCAGGCAAACTCTACCGCACTTCCCTCTTCTCAGGCGAACGCTTCACTCCCGATCTCTATTATGAAGATCTTGAGTTGGCACCACGCCTATGGTTGCACTCACGAGCCCTCGCTCACGCTCCACTCCGCCTTTACTGGTACCGTATGCGCCCAGGTAGCCACATAAACACTTTCACTCCACGCAGACTCGACGTAATGTCTGTGACCGAAAGCCACGTCCAACGCTTTATCTCCGACACGGAGCTTGGGCCGGCAGCTGCCGACCGACAGCTGTCAGCCGCTTTCAATATGTTCATGCTCCTCAGCACCAACGGCATGAGTGCTTCTACTCAGGCCCGGGAATGCTGGAACACGCTCAAGCGTTTACGACGCCGCTCGCTATTCAACCGCAAGGTTCGTATAAAAAACCGCGTTGGCATCATTCTCTCCTACCTCCTCGGCAGACGCCTTTTTGCCCGAATCGGAAAATTTGCGTAACTTTGCACCACTTTTAACCAATCATTTCTAAGGTATGAAATTATCAGGTGCTATTTCGTTCAGGCCAAAATTATGGTCTGTGTTTGGCCACTATTCAGCGGCCAAATTCAAAGACGACCTTGTGGCCGGCATAGTAGTTGGCATTGTGGCACTCCCACTTGCCATAGCATTTGCCATTGCATCGGGCGTCAGCCCCACGATCGGCCTCATCACCGCCATTATCGGCGGCTTCATCGTGTCGGCATTCGGCGGCAACTCAGTGCAGATCGGCGGCCCAACCGGTGCATTTATCGTTATTGTCTACGGCATTATCGGCCAATTCGGGCTCGAAGGTCTGGCAATGGCAACTCTCATGGCAGGACTAATACTCGTGCTGATGGGCATGTTCCATCTCGGCACGGTAATCAAATTTATCCCTTATCCTATTGTGGTGGGGTTCACTGCCGGTATTGCCCTGACCATCTTCTCAACTCAGATGAACGATTTCTTTGGTCTTGGACTGAAAGATCTGCCCGGAGAATTCATTCCTAAATGGGGTGTCTATCTCCGCAACTTCGGTAATATTGATTGGACCACTCTGGCTGTCGGGGTAGCCTCTCTGCTCATCATTATATTGGCTCCCAAAGTGTCCAAGAAACTGCCCGGTGCCCTGCTGGCCATACTTATTGTTACTCCGGTAGTTTACTTCTGCGGTATCGATGTCGAGACCATCGGCGCCCGATTCGGTACTCTTCCCACCGATATTCCCCTGCCCCACGGTTTTAATCTCGACATGGCCACCATCAACATGCTGCTCCCTTCAGCATTTACAATCGCCATACTCGGGGCCATCGAGTCACTCCTCTCCGCCACTGTGGCCGATGGTGTCACCGGATCGCGTACAGACTCCAACACCGAACTTATCGGCCAGGGTCTGGCCAATATCGTAGTGCCGTTATTTGGCGGCATCCCCGTAACCGGTGCCATCGCCCGCACCATGACCAATATCACCAACGGCGGACGTACACCCGTGGCCGGCATAATCCATGCACTCGTGCTCCTGGCCATATTCCTGCTGCTCATGCCGCTGATCAATCTCGTTCCTATGGCCTGCCTTGCAGCTGTGCTGATCGTCGTGTCTTACAACATGAGCGGCTGGCGCACCGTGCGCGGCATATTAAGCAATCCGAAAAGCGATGTGTCGGTGCTCGTGGTCACCTTCCTGCTCACCGTCATCTTCGACCTCACGATTGCCATAGAAATCGGACTGCTCCTCGCCATCGTGCTCTTCCTGCGCCGCGTCATGGAAAACACCGAAATCAAAGTTTATTCCAACCAACTTGACACAGCTGAGGGCACCGACCTCTCCACCCATGAGATGCTTGACGTCGCTCCCGGTGTTGAAGTCTACGAGATTGACGGCCCGTTCTTCTTCGGTGTGGCTACGAAATTTGACGAACTTATGCGCGAATCAATGGCCAGCAAACCAATCGTACGCATAATCCGTATGAGAAAGGTTCCTTTCATCGATTCCACCGGTATCCACAACCTTGAGATTCTGGTGCGGTCATCGCAGTCCGACGGAATCCACGTAGTGCTTTCTGGTGTACGTCCGGAAGTGCGTTCCGCGCTCCACAATTCAGCCATTGACTCACTTGTAGGCTCAGACCATATCTGCAGCCATATCACCCAGGCCGTAGCCATGGCCAATGAAATTGCTTCGCAACGTAAAAAATGAAGCTACGCCGACTCTCCTCCCTACTCCTGCTCATAATCGCATCATGGATAAGCGTCCTGGCCCAAATCAATGTGGACCGGGCGCTTTCCGTGGGGCGCAATGCCCTATACTTTGATGATTATGTGCTGGCTATCCAGTATTTTAATCAAGTCATAGCCATCAAACCTAACATGGCCGAGCCATATATGCTCAGGGCTATGGCTAAATATAATCTTGACGACTTCAGCGGTGCTGAAGCCGATGCCACCGCTGCCCTCGAACGCAATCCTTTCTTACCTGACGCATGGGAAGTGAGAGCGGTGGCTCGACAAAATCTCGGCAACAACGATGGTGCCATAGCCGACTATCACGGGGCACTGCGCCAACTTCCGTTCAACCGCCAGATCCTTTTTAACATGGCTTTGGCACAGACCGATGCCGGACTCTATTCCGATGCGGACTCTACTTTCCGTGTACTGATGAAGGAATATCCCCGCTTTGACTCCGGACTGGTCGGTCGCGCGCAGCTCAATCTGGAGAGGGCCGATACGATAGCTGCACTTGCTGACCTATCTGAAGCCCTGAAGATAAACCCGAAGTCATCGCAGGCGCTGGTATTGCGATCGATAATCACCATGCAGACCGACGGAGACAAAAAGCAGGCGCTGGCAGATATGGACGAGGCGATACGGCTACAACCCAACCGCACCATGCTCCGCGTGAATCGTGCCGTGATCCGCTATCAACTCGATGATCTCAACGGCGCTCTCTCCGACTTTGACTATGTGATCCAGGCCGAGCCGCTCAATGTGGTAGCTCTATATAACCGTGCGCTACTCCGCTCCGAACTTAACGATAACGACCGTGCGGTGGCCGACTTCGACCGTGTGCTCAAGCTTACTCCAGATGACTACCGCGCCCGCTATAACCGTGCCGTGATCCTCGCTGAGAAGCACGACACCGAAGCCGCTCTCTCCGACATTAATGCCGTCATATCAGCCTATCCGGATATGGAGAGTGCCTACGCCCTACGCAGCCACATCTATCATCTTGCAGGAAATGACCGGCTGGCTCGAGCCGATGCGTCAAGAGCCACCCAACTGGCCATGCGTCCGGTTTCGGACAAGACTGAGGCTCCGGCTGACAAGCCGTCGACACCGGACGAGACTGATCGCGAAGTTACCGCCAGATTCTCGGCACTCCTTACTGTCGATACTGACGACGAGTCACAAACCGATCGCACCTACAACAGCGCATCAATCCACGGCCGCGTACAGGACCGCACTTCAGGAGTTGAGATACAACCAATATTCACCCTATCGTACTATGTAGCTGGAGCTACCGACGACAACGGTATGATTGACAATAGTGTCTACGTCAAGGAAGTAGCTGACATCAACGAATCGCGAGCTCTACGCTTCATTGTCCACGTCACGAACTCTCTGCCGCCATTTACACGCCAGGACGACATAGAGCGGCACTTTGAGTCAATACGCAACTATGGCTCTGTGCTTGCAACGGGACACCAGAGATCCATCGACTATTTCGGACGCGCCATGGATCACATCACACTCCATAATTATGAACAGGCCATCGCCGATCTTGATCGCGCGCTGACCATCACACCCGACTTCTCCCCGGCTATCTTCCTCCGCTCAGTAGCCCGATACCGTGCTCTTGAAGCAAAGCGCGGCGAAGTAACAGATGTCACCTCCACCAATACCGAGCAAGATATTGCACGACGCAACCGCATGGAGATAGACCTCATACTTGCCGATCTTGACAAGACAATTGAGCTGTCACCCGCCATGGCACCGGCATGGTTCAACCGCGGAACCATATTACTCCAACTCCAGGACTACGAGAGGGCAATCGAAGCCTTTAACCATGCCATAGAGATCGATCCGAAACTTGGTGCGGCATGGTTTAACCGAGGCTATGCCCACTTCGCGCTTGGCAACCGGCCGGCAGCCACTGCTGATATCTCGCGCGCCGGGCAGCTCGGCATCCATGCCGGCTACAGCCTGCTCAAGCGTATGCAGAAGTAATCTTTGACACTGTAAAATCAAAACAAACAACCACCGACTGATATTACTGTCAGTCGGTGGTTGTTTCGTTTTTACTCCATGTTACTCGGGTATCGAAGAGAATACACGGGCGTATGAATAGTCTTGTGTGTTGTTTCAAAGATAGAATTTATAGCATGGAGAATTCAGGATCAACCGCTCTCGGAAAATCCTCGGCAAAAGTATATCAAAACCATGAAATAGCGATTCCTTTGCATAAAAAACAGTGTTGCAATTCGTAAAAAATATACTGTCGCAAGAAATCACATTATTGACAATTCATAAATCGCGACTGATAAACAAAGCATTAACCGTTAGTTGACATCTCGGCAATTGCGGATCAGCGGATTTTTTCGTAACTTTGCAAACGGTTTCCAACATATAAGATACAAATCATTATAACGTCTCTATGATTTCAATCAACAATCTCGGCCAGCAATTCGGCAAACGTGTACTTTTCCAGGACGTCAACATGAAGTTCACTCCCGGTAACTGCTACGGAATCATCGGTGCCAACGGTGCCGGCAAGTCCACGCTCATGAGGATACTCAGCGGCGAACTACAGCCCACCCATGGCAACGTGACGCAAGGTCCCGGCGAACGCATGAGCGTACTTGAACAGGACCACTTCAAGTTTGACGAATGCACCGTGATGGAAACAGTGCTTCGCGGACACACCGTGCTTTGGGACATAATGCAGGAGAAAGACGCTCTGTACGCAAAACCTGACTTCAGCGATGCCGACGGCATACGCGCTTCGGAACTCGAAGAAAAATTCGCCGAACTTGAAGGCTGGAATGCCGAAAGCGATGCCGCCGCCCT
>CAZKRV010000017.1:0-20254 GCA_964555345.1 uncultured Bacteroides sp. | reverse complement strand
AGCACGTCAAGCAGGCTGTTGTCTTCGCCTTCAACAAACGGAGCGTCGACAGATATGTGGCGGCCCGAAACTTTCAGGGTGTCGGCGATTTTCTCTACAGGCACGTCAAGCTGCTCGGCCAGTTCTTCGGGTGAAGGACGGCGTTCGTTTTCCTGCTCGAACTTGCTTAGGGCCTTGCTGATCTTATTGAGCGATCCGACCTGATTGAGCGGGAGTCTTACGATACGGCTCTGTTCAGCCAGAGCCTGAAGGATTGACTGACGGATCCACCACACGGCATAGCTGATGAATTTGAAGCCGCGGGTTTCGTCAAACTTCTGGGCTGCCTTGATGAGACCGAGGTTACCTTCGTTGATAAGGTCGGGGAGGCTGAGTCCCTGATTCTGATATTGTTTTGCTACTGAGACAACGAAGCGGAGATTGGCGCGGGTCAGTTTTTCAAGAGCTGCCTGGTCACCCTGACGTATGCGTTGGGCCAGTTCCACTTCCTCTTCAACAGTGATAAGATCCTCGCGGCCAATTTCCTGAAGATATTTGTCGAGCGAGGCGCTTTCGCGGTTAGTAATTGATTTTGTGATTTTTAGCTGTCTCATATGCTTGATAATGGGGCTATTTAAGCCCACAAAGGTACGAATTTAATTTGATATATTTGAGTGATTGCCAGTAATTTTTCGTTGACGGCTCGGGAAGAGCCACGGATAATAACGTCCGTGGCAGCCTTTTATATTGTGCATTTGTGTCATATTTAACAAAAAATATGATCGGATTGAAGTTAATCCAAAGAAAATTCCTAACTTTGTGGCTCAAAATCTTACCTTATAATCCGAATCACGCTATGCGTTTAGTAATCGAACCCAACTACTCCGACCTGTCACGCTGGGCCGGAAATTATGTAGCTTCCCGCATCAATGCGGCTAATCCTACTGCCGAAAAGCCTTTCGTGCTCGGCCTTCCCACCGGATCTTCTCCTCTGGGTATGTATCGTCGTCTGGTCGAACTCTATAAGGAAGGCAAGGTGTCGTTCAAGCATGTGGTTACCTTCAACATGGACGAATATGTGGGTATTCCCCGGAATCATGAGCAGAGCTACCACACTTTCATGCACCAGAACTTTTTCGACCATATCGACATTCCTGCCGAGAATGTGAATATACTCAATGGCAATGCTGAAGATCCCGAAGCTGAATGTGCCCGCTATGAGGCCAAGATCGCTTCCTATGGTGGTATTGACCTGTTCCTTGGCGGTGTAGGCCCCGATGGACATATCGCATTCAATGAACCCGGATCGTCGCTGTCGTCCAAGACACGCATGAAGACCCTGACACAGGATACCATTATCGCCAACTCACGCTTCTTCGAAGGCAATCTTGATCTTGTGCCTAAGACCGCGCTGACAGTCGGTGTAGGTACCGTTATGGCTGCACGTTCGGTTATGCTTCTGGTTAACGGCCACAATAAGGCCCGTGCACTGCGTCATGGCGTAGAGGGTGGCATCAGCCAGATGTGGACTATCTCGGCTCTGCAGCTCCACCCCCACGCAATCATTGTGGCCGATGAAGACGCATGTGCTGAACTGAAGGTTGGCACTTACCGCTACTTCAAGGATATCGAGAGTGCAAACCTCAATCCCGATACTCAGCTCTAATAGAGACTGACTAAGTCGTAAGAATAAAACAGATTGGGCCGTGATGCGGATTTTGCATCACGACCCAATTTTATTTTTTTAGCACAAATATGTCTTAGCCGAGCTTGTCGCTGAGATTATGGGCTTTCTGTGCGAACTTTTCAGCAAGATCGCCGGCTTTGTCCATCACGTCAGCAGCTATTTGCGATGCCTTGTCTTTAAATGCGGCACCTTTTTCCTTGGCTTGGTCTGCAATTACCGCGCCTTTCTCCTGAGCCTGTGCGGCCAGAGTTGCAGCCTTTTCCTTTGCGGACTGCGCGGCGTCACTAATCTGATCTTTAATGGCCTGTGCCTTTTCGCTTGCTGCGAGTTCTGCGGCTTTAGCCGATACCTGTGCCGCGGTAGCCGACACTTTTGCTGCTGCATTTGCAGCCTGTTCATTAAGAGTGCTCATAATATCCGAATCATTTTTATTTAGAGGGTTTCACAAAAAATCATTTACGTCAGTTAAACGCCACCGTCACTCCAAAAGTTCATTAGACATCAGTTAAGCATAAGCAATAAAATAAATAACCATGATTCTTGCAGTGGTAATTTAGGAAAAATTGCGTATTAACGCGTAAAATGCTACCTTTGCAGTCAAATACATATATCTACGCAGATGTCTGATAAAACAACCGATCAACAATCGATTTTCCGTACAGGAGCCGAAGATGGCGCACTGTTCGGGCTATATCTTGCTGTGCTGTCGGTGGCCATGGCCGCGTCATATGCGGGCACATGGGTTGCCGCACTATTTGCTGTGCTTTTCGTCGGGGTGCCGTTTTACTGTTTCCGGCGTCTGCGACGCAGCTATGTGCGCTCCGGTGGGTTACTGAATATTTCTGCCTTGTGGATGCAGGGCATAGTTATGTTTGCATGTGCGTCGCTGATCGCTGCCCTTGCGGTGTATGTCTATCTGCGTTGGGTTGATCCGGCTTATTTCCATAATCTTGGCGATATGCTGATGGAGGCCGCCTCCAAGCAGGGCGCTGCAGAGCAGCAGCAGGTGCAGATGATGGTTGACAATGTGTTGTCGGTGGTTACCCCGGTCAATTTTGTGATTGAACTGATACTGATGACTATATTTTCCGGCTCGATCCTCTCTCTGCTGATGGCTATGATCGTCCCCCTTAAAAAAGTAAAGAAATGAACGAGACAGCATTGGACATATCAGTGGTGGTGCCTCTCTATAACGAGGCTGAATCGCTGCCCGAACTTGAAGCGTGGATAGACCGCGTGATGAAAGCCAACGGTTTTAGCTATGAAGTGATCTTTGTAGACGACGGATCGACCGATAATTCATGGGCGATCGTCAGGGAGCTGAGTCAGCGTAACCCGGCGGTGAGAGGTGTGTCGTTTCGTCGCAATTACGGTAAAAGTCCGGCGCTTAACACCGGATTCGGAATGACACGCGGACGCGTTGTGATAACCATGGACGCTGATCTTCAGGACTCGCCCGACGAGATTCCTGAGCTCTATCGTATGATTACTGTCGATGGTTATGATCTGGTGTCGGGCTGGAAACAGAAACGCTATGATCCGCTGTCGAAGACCATACCTACGAAACTGTTTAATGCCACTGCACGCAGAGTCAGCGGTATCAGGAATCTACATGATTTCAATTGCGGACTTAAGGCTTACCGGTCGGAAGTGGTGAAGCATATAGAGATCTATGGCGATATGCACCGCTATATACCGTATCTTGCCAAAAATGCCGGTTTTGCCCGGATCGGCGAGAAGGTAGTGCATCATCAGGCCCGTAAATATGGTGTGTCGAAGTTTGGACTTGATCGCTTTGTCAATGGTTATCTTGACCTTGTTACTCTGTGGTTTACGTCGCGCTTCGGCGGCAAGCCCATGCATTTCTTCGGGTTGCTCGGGTCGCTTATGTTTGTGCTCGGATTTGTGTCGGCGGCAGTTGTCGGCGGCATGAAGCTATATCGTATGTGGCATGGTATGTCTTATGGCCTCGTTACGGATTCACCGTATTTCTATCTGGCACTGACGCTGATGATTCTCGGCTCGCAGTTCTTTCTGGCCGGATTTGTCGGTGAACTCGTGGCCCGTAGTTCCTCGCGGCGCAATGAATATGAAATTGCCGAAACCATAACCGGGCGCTGATGAATCTGCGTACTACATATATAATCGTCGCATCAGCTTTGGCTCTGGTTATTGCCGGATGTGCGTCAAACGGTTGCCTCGACAACCGCAACTCCATTCCATTGGCCGGATTTTATTCGGCGGAGAGTGGCGATCCGGTGTCAGTATCAGGGCTGACAGTCGGTGGAGTAGGGGCTAAAAACGACTCTTTGTTGCTGAATAAGGAGACGGCTACCGAGGTGTATCTTCCGTTTCGGGCATCATTCGATGAGGTGACTTATCTTTTCACCGTGTCGACGCAGACAGATACACTGACCGACGAAGTTACCTTCACCTACGATGCGTCGCCATATTTTGTCGATGCTGAGTGCGGGGCCATGTATCGCTACCGTATCACCGGAGTGTGGTTTGGCGGTACGCTCATTGATTCCATAGCTATAACCGACTCGCTGATTACCAATGTGGATCAGGAGCGAATCAAAATATACTTCCATGGCTCGGCAGGATAAAGCGGCACTATTATTAATAAGGTGTACGGTCATGGCGATAATGCTCATGGCAGTGGGGCTGCCATCTGCAGCCCAGAGGCGTGTGTCGCCGGTGAAACCTTCGGATCCAACACGAATCACTTCGCCAGAAGCCGATGACGTGAGACGCCGTCCGGCATCAGATCGTCCGGCCTCGGTGGTGACCCGAATTGACGACTCGGGCCGCGAATTTCTGGTTGACACTATCACCGGTTCAGAATATGTTGACTCAGTGGCCATGTCGATGCCGAAAGTCGTTGGCAACATGTATCCGTTGCTCCATTCTGTCACTGTCGGTCTTGACCTATGGGATCCGCTTATGCGTGTATTCAATCAAAAATACGGTCTGGCAGGGGTGTGGGCAGAACTGAGCCTTCACAATCGCTATAATCCGGTGGTGGAATTCGGACTGGGCAGTGCATCGTCTACTCCCGAGGATATGAATTTTACCTATCGTTCGCCAATGGCGCCATATTTCAAAATAGGTTGCAACTACAACTTCCTCTATAACTCTAATCCGGACTATCAGCTATATGCCGGCGTGCGTTACGGAATCACGCGGTTCAGCTATGATGTGACCGATGTGACTGTGACCAATGAGTATTGGAACGACAACACAACTTTCAGTCTGCCGCGTCAGCACTCCACTACCGGCTATGCCGAGGTGCTCGCCGGACTAAGGGTGAAGATTGCCGGCAACTGGTCGTTGGGTTGGTGCATAAAGTATCATACCATACTTCATGGCTCATCGGCTCCGTATGGCCGGCCATGGTATGTGCCCGGTTACGGCACCCGCAGCTCCGTGCTTGGTGTGTCGCTGTCTGTGGCTTATACGTTGCCGCTTAACCGCAAGTCGGCAGCTCAGTTTTCCGAACTAACCAATCAGGATGAAGATAAAGAAATCTCAAATGAAGAAAATCATGACCAACAGGATTAACCGGCGGATACTTGGCGCGTTGACGCTTGCCGCCGCTTCACTCACTGCTGGTGCGGTGACTCCGCTCTGGCTGCGTGATGTGAAGATTTCGCCCGATGGTTCGACCATCGCTTTTACCTATAAGGGCGACATTTACACTGTGCCCGCCACCGGTGGCCAGGCCACGCGCCTCACCACTTCTGGCAGCTATGACTCATATCCCGTCTGGAGCCCTGACGGCAAGCAGATCGCTTTCGCTTCAGATCATCATGGCTCCAACGATGTGTATATCATGCCTTCCACAGGCGGGTCGGTGCGCAGACTCACTACTTATAGCGGCTCAGAGATTCCAGAAGCATTTTCAGCTGACGGCTCCGAAGTTTACTTCTCTGCCGTTATTCAGGACCCTGCTTCAAGTGCATCATTTCCTTCCGGACGCCTCGCTGAACTCTATCAGGTTCCGGTAAAGGGTGGAGCCGTAAAGCGGTTGTTCGCTACTCCGGCCCAGCGCATTTCTATCGCACCAGACGGCTCATTTATGCTTTATCAGGACGACAAAGGCATTGAGAACGAGTGGCGTAAGCATCACACTTCATCTGTGACCCGTGGCCTGTGGCGCTATGATTTCAAGACCGGGGCACACACCCCGCTGGTGGACCATGCCGGCGAAGACCGTGATCCGGTCCTGACACCTGACGGCAAGAATATGCTTTTCCTGAGCGAGCGTGATGGTGGTTCAATGAATGTATATTCCGTGTCATTGGCCGATCCGTCTGCCGCTCCGGTAGCCCTGACGTCATTCTCCGGACATCCTGTCCGCTTCCTCTCGCAGGGCAACAATGGACTGATGGCCATGGCTTACGACGGCGAGATCTACACCATGCGTCAGGGAGAGAAGCCCCGTAAGGTGGCCATTGATATTGTGACCGATGAGTATACAGCTCCGTCGATCGTCAGCGTGACATCAGGTGCAACTAATGCAGTTCCTTCACCTGACGGCAAGATGGTTGCGTTCGTGAAGCGTGGTGATCTGTTCGTGACATCTGTAGATTACTCCACTACAAAGCAGATCACGTCCACTCCACAGGCTGAATCTTCGCCAACATGGGGCGCCGATAACCGCACCCTTTATTATGTGAGTGACCGCGGAGGACATCCAGATCTCTATGTGGCTAAGCTGACGCGCGACGAGGATCCGGATTTCCCTAACGCTACCGTGATATCCGAAGAACCGCTCTGTAAGAACGGTACGTGGGAACGCGATGATCCGCAAGTCAGCCCTGATGGAAAGAAACTGGCTTATGTGCAGGATCGCAGCAAACTCATGGTCATGGATCTCGACACCCGCAAAGTGACTGAGTTGACCGACGGATCTCTCATGAAAGCCCGTACAGGTATAGAGTTTTCCTGGAGTCCTGATAGCCGCTGGATTGCTTTCACTTCCGTGGGCCACGGACATGATCCCTATGTTGACATCTCGCTCGTCAATGTCGACGGCAATCATCCGGTGGTAACTCCCGTGACCGAGAGTGCCTATTTCGACGAATCTCCGCGCTGGAGTCCCGACGGTAACGCCATTCTCTTCATCAGCGACCGTTACGGTATGCGCAATCAGGCATCGTGGGGTTCGCAGAGCGATGTGTTTGCTGTGTTTGTTAATCAGGATGCTCTTGACCGCTTCAATATGAACGAAGAGGACTATAAACTCCTCACTGCTGCCGAAGCAAAGGCCAAGAAAGAGAAAAAAGAAGCTGCTGACAAAGACAGCAAGGACAAGGACTCCAAAAAGGATTCAAAAGCTGAGAAGTCTGACAATGCTGTCAATGTAGAACGTGATGGTATGGCAGACCGTCTGGTGCGCCTCACTCCTTTCTCCAGCAATCTGGCCGGTGCCGTGATGGATAAGAAAGGCGAGAAACTCTACTTCCTGACCAGTGTGGAAAAGGGATATGATCTGTGGCAGATTGACTTGCGCAAGGGTACCACCTCTATTTTCCAGAAGCTTGGTACAGGATCAGCTCCCCATATGGCTTTCGACGCATCTGCCGACAATCTCTTCTTGCTCTCCGGATCGATGATGAAGAAGATCGGACTGCCCGGTTCGACCACAAATATCAACTATTCTGCACGTATGCACCTTGATCGTGCCGCTGAGCGTGATTATATGCTTGAATATGTGCGTGACATGGAGAAGAAGAAATTTTACACCAAGGATATGCACGGTGTGAAGTGGGATGCTCTGGTGGATCATTACCGTCGCTTCCTGCCTCATATCAACAATAACCATGACTTCTCCGAGATGCTTTCCGAGCTGCTTGGCGAACTTAACGTGAGCCACACCGGTAGCGGCTATCGCAGCGGTGCAGCTGATGAAACTACCGCCGATCTTGGGCTGATCTATGATTTCAGCTTCGATGGCCCGGGTTTGCGTGTGGCTGAAGTGGTCAAGGGTGGTCCGTTGGCCAAAGCATCGTCTGCAGTCAAAGCCGGAGATGTGATACTGGCCGTAGATGGCACTGAGATTGAGTCCGATACTGACCTCGGATCACTGCTTAACGGTCTGGCAGGCCACAAGGTACTGATAAAAGTAAAGCCGGTTAGTGGTGATGTGTTTGAGGAGGTTGTGAAGCCTGTGACCAAAGGTGCCATGAATGACCTGCTTTATGAGCGTTGGGTTGCCGCACGTGCAGCCGATGTTGATTCGTTGTCAAAAGGCCGTCTCGGCTATGTGCATATCCGCTCGATGGCTGATGAGTCTTTCCGCCGTATTTATACCGACATACTCGGCAAATATAATGACCGCGATGGTATCGTGATCGACACCCGATTCAACGGAGGTGGACGTATGCATGAGGATCTTGAGATTCTTTTCAGCGGTGAAAAATACTTGACACAGGTGGTGCGTGGTGTCGAGGTCTGCGATATGCCTTCGCGCCGTTGGAACAAACCGAGCATCATGCTTCAGGGCGAAGCCAATTACAGCAATGCTCACGGCACTCCCTGGGTTTACAAGAACCGTGGTATCGGCAAGCTCGTCGGTATGCCTGTGCCAGGAACAATGACTTCTGTAAACTGGGTGACTCTTCAGGATCCCTCCATGTATTTTGGTATTCCGGTGATCGGCTATCGCACCGCCGACGGCAGTTATCTTGAAAACAAGCAGCTCGAACCGGATATCAAGGTGGCCAACACACCCGAACGTCTGGCTGCCGGTATTGATGATCAACTGCGTGCGGCAGTTACCGAACTCCTCAAGGAGATTGATTCTGCCAAGAAGTAAACATTCTATAAAACTATAATTCACAAGCGCTCTGATTTATCTCGGAGCGCTTGTTGTTTTATCTGCTGTAACGTTGTTTGATTTAGTTGCGTTTGTGTGGCGTGTGTGTTGGCGTAGTGGAAATTTTATACATATGGTATATGTGTAAAGTTTTCAAAAATAAATCTTAATTGGGTTATAATTAGTTGTTTATGAATTTGTGTATGCACAAAAGTTGTCCAAATTGATAAAGTGTTGATAACTTTTTATGAAGAAAGTTGTTGTTTTGTGAGAAAAAGAGAGTATCTTTGCATTATCAAAAATGCACAATCAAACTCTCTAACATATATCCTCATTTCCCCTCAAACAAACGACAAATGATACAGACCGTTCTCAAACGTGATGGCCGCATCGTGGGCTATAACGAAGAAAAGATAAAGGCCGCTATCCGCAAGGCTATGCTAACCACCGAGATGGGCGAAGACGAGGCGCTGATCCAGCGCATAGTCGATCGCATCGGAGTGAGTGGACGCGAGCAGATGAGCGTGGAAGACATTCAGGACCGCGTTGAGCTGGAACTGATGAAGTCTCCCCGCAAGGAAGTGGCTAAACGCTATATCGCCTACCGCAACCAGCGTTCTGTGGCTCGTCGCGCTAAAACCCGCGATATGTTTCTTGAAATCATCGAAGCCAAGAGCAATGACATCACCCGTGAGAATGCCAACATGAACACTGACTCGCCCGCCGGCATGATGATGAAGTTCGCGAGCGAGACCACCAAACCGTTTGTCGATGACTACCTCCTGTCGGAAGAAGCCCGCGAGGCTGTGGCAAACAACTATCTGCACATTCACGATAAGGACTACTACCCCACCAAGTCACTGACATGCGTGCAGCATCCGCTGGATCGCATATTAAGATATGGTTTTTCGGCCGGACATGGCGAATCGCGTCCTGCCAAGCGCATTGAAACCGCGAGCATCATCGGCTGCATCTCGCTTGAGACTGCACAAAACGAGATGCATGGCGGCCAGGCCATTCCTGCTTTTGACTTCTATCTGGCTCCTTTCGTGCGCAGCTCATATATAGAGGAGATCAAGAATCTTGAGAAGCTTACCGGCCAGGATTTGTCATCACTCTATGATGTGGAGATTGAGGATTATATCGAAAGATCGCTCGATGGCCTTGAAGGAATGGAGCGTATGCGTCAGCATGCTATAAACCGCACCCGCTCACGCGTACATCAAGCTATGGAGGCATTCATACACAATATGAATACGATTCACTCCCGCGGTGGCAATCAGGTTGTGTTCAGTTCTATCAATTATGGTACTGACACTTCGGCCGAAGGTCGATGCATAATCCGTGAGTTGCTTCTATCCACATATGAGGGTGTTGGTAATGGCGCTACTGCCATCTTCCCCATCCAGATATGGAAGAAGAAACGTGGCGTGAGCTATCTGCCGGAAGATCGCAACTATGATCTTTATCGCCTTGCCTGCAAGGTGACTGCCCGCCGATTCTTCCCCAACTTTGTCAATCTTGACGCCACTTTCAATCAGCACGAAAAGTGGAAGGCCGACGATCCTCAGCGTTATATCTACGAAGTCGCTACCATGGGATGCCGCACCCGTGTGTTTGAGAATCGTTACGGTGAGAAGACTTCGGTGGGTCGCGGTAATCTCTCCTTCTCGACAATCAACATCGTTCGTTTGGCTATAGAACTGATGGGTATTCAGGACAAAGAAGAGCGCCTGCGCCTATTCTTCAAGAAATTAGACGAACTACTTGACATTACAGCCCGTCAGCTGCATGACCGCTTCAATTTCCAGAAGACGGCACTTGCCAAACAGTTCCCACTGCTGATGAGCCGTTTGTGGAATGGTGCCGATACCCTCGGCCCCAACGATACCATCGAGCCTGTGATCAATCAGGGTACTCTTGGCATCGGTTTCATCGGATTGGCAGAATGTCTGGTGGCTCTTATCGGCAAACACCATGGTGAAAGTGAAGAAGCTCAGGCTCTGGGTCTACGCATAGTCAGTCATATGCGTTCGCGCGTCAATGAATATTGCGAGCAATATCACCACAACTACTCCGTGCTCGCCACTCCGGCCGAAGGCCTTTCAGGTAAGTTTACCCGCCGAGATAGGAAATCTTTCGGCCTCCTCCCCGGCATTACCGACCGTGACTATTATACCAACTCAAACCATGTGCCGGTATATTATCATTGCTCGCCGCGCCACAAGGCCAAGATCGAAGCTCCGTATCATGATCTGACACGCGGTGGACATATATTCTACGTTGAAATTGACGGCGATGCCACTCACAATCCTCAGGCCATAGCTGACGTTGTGGACCTTATGGATCGCCACAATATAGGTTATTGTTCGGTCAACCATAACCGCAACCGTTGCATGAACTGCGGCTATGAAGATGCTACCGAAAATCTGGAAAAATGCCCGAAGTGCTCGAGCGATAACATCGACCGTCTGCAGCGTATTACTGGTTATCTGGTGGGCACCACTGACCGTTGGAATTCAGCTAAGCTCGCTGAACTCAATGATCGCGTGGTACACAAATAAAGTTGAAATAAGCACAACTACATATATAATATTTGTTAATTGGATACATTACTGAAAGTGCTTCAGGTAGTGCCCGGGACGTCGGTAGACGGCCCGGGGCTACGCACTTCCGTGTATCTTGCCGGGTGTTCTCACCGGTGTCCAGGCTGTCACAATCCATCATCGTGGGACTTTGATGGAGGAACTCCGATGACTGTCGACGAACTTATGGCGCAGATTGAGGCACACGACTTCAACGTGACGCTGACAGGCGGTGATCCGTTGCAACATTCGTCATTAGAGGCTGTGGGCGAACTGCTGAGAGCATTAAATGCCAAAGGTTATACCGTGTGGTGCTATACCGGCTATACTTATGAAGAATTAATGGAAAAGCCTGCGTTACGCGCGCTTCTTCCTCTGCTGGAGGCTATTGTTGACGGCCCTTTTATCGAAGAGCTACGCGATACCTCACTACCGTTTCGCGGATCGTCCAATCAGCGTATATTGCGTCCCGACGGCTCTCCGTTTCCTTTGTTGTAAATCAGCTTATGGCTGTCGCTTGTTGAGATCCATGCGGCGAGCTCCCATATAGCGTGAGGAATAATAAGGCTCATCAAGCCGCGATATGGTTATGCCGCTGCGGTGTGTGGAGTGAATAAAGCGTATGGTGCCGTCGGAATCGGTATCGATCACCATTCCCACATGGCCCACACGGTCATATCCGCCAGCACGTCCTGAGAAAAATACAAGATCACCAGGTTGAAGCTGATCGGTTTCTACCGGCTCTCCCTGACGGAACTGATCGCGTGACGAGGCTCCGAGCCTTATGCCGACCGATCGAAACACGTAGCCGGTGAATCCTGAGCAGTCAAATCCCCGTGGTGTTTTCCCTCCGCGCCGATAGGGAAGTCCGAGGTGCATCGTGGCATTCTCGATCAGAGTCTGTACATTATTGAACTTGCTTAGACCGAAATCGGCGATCAGCCATGGAAACAGTTCCGGATCGTTATAGTCCGTGTCATCATGTATCTCGTTGAGAATATAATCGTCGAAATCATCGGCTACAAGAGTATCGGCCGGCACTGTTGTTGTGCCGACCGACAATACTGTCATGATTATTCCTATCATCACACGTGAGTGAATCCCTGGGCGCGCAGAGGGATCTCCTCGTCATTGCGGCCTACAAGCATGCAGCCGAGATCAGCTTTTGTGATATGACCGATCAGTTTCACTCCCTTCAGGCGTGAGATGGCTTCGTGGGCAGTGAGAGGCACTGTGAACAGCAGTTCATAGTCTTCGCCGCCATTGAGTGCGGCGGTCACGAGATTCATGTTAAGTTCTTCGGCCATTACGGCAGTCTGGTAGTCGATGGGTATGCGATTTTCGTAGACACGGCAACCGACTCCCGAAGATTTGCAGAGGTGCAGCAGTTCAGATGATAGACCATCGCTAACGTCAATCATTGATGTGGGCACAATGCCGGCCTCTCGCAGTTCATTGACTATGTCGCGTCTGGCTTCCGGTTTCAGCTGGCGTTCGACCAGATATTCCTTGCCTGCAAAGTTGGGAGTGAAGTCCGCGCGTCCGGCCGATGCAACTTTTTCGCGTTCAAGCAACTGTAGGCCCATATATGCGGCACCGAGATCGCCGCTCACACATATCAGGTCGGTGTCTTTGGCTCCGCTGCGCAGAGTTACTTCGCCTGCTTTTGCTGTGCCGATGCAGGTGATGGAAATAACCAGACCCGCACGAGACGAAGTGGTGTCGCCGCCGACCAGATCCACGCCATAAACCTGACAGGCTAATTTTATGCCGTCATAGAGAGCTTCGAGGTGCTCCACTGTGAAGCGTTTGCTTATGCCGAGTCCTACGGTGATCTGCCGTGGGGTGCCGTTCATGGAATATATATCGGAGAAATTGACTACTGCGGCTTTGTAACCGAGGTGCTTAAGCGGCACGTATGTCAGGTCGAAGTGCACGCCCTCAAGCAGCATATCGGTAGTGACGAGCACACGCTCGTCGCTGTCAGGATTGTAGGCCATCACAGCGGCATCATCGCCGACTGCGGTCAGTGTTGACGAATCCTGCGGTTTGGCATCATTCGTAAGGCGGTCGATAAGTCCGAACTCGCCGAGTTCGGATATTTCAGTTTCTTTATTCTCAGCCATGACGTATCTATTATTCTTCCTCAAAGCGAGCTACAAGTTCACGCATTATCTCCATCATTCTGGGCTGGGCCGCTTCAGCTGCACGCTGCACGTCTTCATGTGTGGCCACTTCGACTATACCTTCTACACCAAGGTCCGTGATCACGCTGACACCAAACACCTCCATACCGCCGTGGCGGGCAACGATCACTTCAGGCACTGTGCTCATGCCTACGGCATCGCCGCCGATGCGGTGGAAGTATCGGTATTCGGCAGGGGTCTCGAACGTTGGACCCTGGGTACCCACATAGACACCCTGCATCACGCGGATACCTTTTTCCTCGGCAATCTCAAGCGCATGTTTTATCAAGCGTCTGGAATAGGCCTCGCTCATGTCGGGGAAGCGGGTGCCGAGTTCGTTGAAGTTTTTGCCGCGCAGGGGGTGTTCAGGAAAGAGATTGATATGATCGGTGATAATCATGATATCGCCAATCTCGAATGCCGGATTCATGCCACCGGCGGCATTGCTCACGAAGAGGGTGTTGATGCCGAGAGCCTTCATCACTCTGACGGGGAAAGTGACCTCTTTCATGTCATATCCTTCATAGAAATGGAAGCGGCCCTGCATACCCATCACGGCCTTTCCGCCGAGAGTGCCGAATATCAGGTTACCGCTATGGCCTTCGACGGTCGAAACCGGGAAGTTGGGGATTTCTGTGTAGGGAATGAACTGCTTGTTGTCAATATGATCCACCAAAGCTCCGAGTCCAGTGCCGAGTATGATGGCTGTTTTGGGCATCGGGCCGTTGACCCGAGAGCGGATATAATCAGCTGTTTCGTTGATTTTGTTTATCATAATGGAATGATGATAGGTGTTAATTGCTGTCGACCGGTTTTGAGAGCATGTGCAGCAGGGTGTTTTCAAAGTCATCGGATCCCGCGGAGTTTTCCGAAGCAGGATTCGGTATGAACATCACCTTGATCGGCAGATAGAAAATCCGTGCACGTAATTCCTTCGGCAGATCCTTTATAGCGCTGAGGCGCATGGCATCTTTTTCAGTTGTGATGACAAATGCGCGTGATGGATCAGGCATTGCCTTGAGGCGTTTCGTGATTAGCTCGATATCATCGTGGTTGAAGTTGTGATGATCGGCAAATATCAAGGCCCTGACTTTGGCGCGATAGCTGCGCAGATGCTTGATAAACGGCCGCGGATTGGCCACTCCGGCTAACGCCAGGATGGTATCGGCCTCAGTGAGTGCGTTGAAAAACGGGGTGGGGATAGCCTCTTTCGGGAAGAGCGGACGCAACTGACCGTAGACGTATTTGGTGAAATATAGTTTCTGCCAAGGTTGCAGATTAAGGCTCTTCACAAACAGGCGATAGTCCATCGGGCGCATTTCTGATGCCGGACATTTGGTGACAACCACAATGTGTGCGCGCTGGATTCCCGATGCCGATTCGCGCAAGTGACCGGCCGGCATCACCGCGTCTTCATAGATAGGGCGGGAATGTTCGGTCAGCACCATAGCCACCGTCGGCTTCACGTATCTGTGTTGGAAAGCGTCATCAAGTATGATCAGGTTGATGGAAGGGTCGATAGCTCGCAATTCATCAATGCCCTTGCATCGGTCTTCACATACGGCCACGGTGACGTCTTTTCCGAATTTGCGGTAGATCTGATACGGCTCGTCGCCGATATCGCGTGGACCGGTTTTGTCGCTTGCGAGTACGAATCCGCTCGTTTTGCGGTTGTAGCCGCGCGACAATACTCCGATGTGGAAACGATAGCGTAACAGGTCAATCAGATATTCAGTGTGAGGAGTCTTACCGGTACCACCTACGGCTATATTGCCAACTACCAGCACCGGAATATCAAACTGGCGTTCGGATAAGATGCCGAAGTCAAACATTTTGTTGCGAGTGCCCGTAATGGCACTGTAAGCCACAGACAGTGGCTTGAGCAGTAGTGCCTTAAGCACCGGGTTGACACCTTTGTTGTTTTTCTTCGACACGTCAGTTCGGTTTTTGTTGATTATTATTTGATTACTATGTCTTCCATGCGGCATTGCACGCTTGGAGCCTCTTTCATGCGGTTTACGTGGCGGAGTAACTGCAGGGTTTCTGCGTCAACGCCAGAAGCGTCCATCAGCTCTTCAAGATCAATAAGCTCTTCCCACCATTTACCGGAATTTTTAGGATAGTTCACTACGGTGTATCGGTCGAGGTCAAGATCTGCAGCCATAGCCAAAATGGTGGAATGGAGCGAGCCGATGCTGTCAACAAGTCCGATTTCGCGGGCGAGAGCGCCGTCCCATACGCGACCTTCTGCAATCACCTTGATCGAGTCCTGACTCATGTGGCGGCCTTCAGCGCATCGGCGGGTGAAGGTATCATAACCGCGTTCGATGTAATTCTGCATCTTTGCGCGCTGCTCTTCAGTCATTGGAGCATAGAGTGAGGGGAAGTTGCCGTTGGCATTTGTCTTCACAGTTTCGGTGTTGATGCCGAGTTTGTCGGTGAGCAAGCCGTGTATGTCGGGGATAAGTCCAAATATGCCGATCGAACCGGTGATGGTGGCCGATTGGGCGAAGATCTTGTCGGCACCGCATGAAATGTAATATCCGCCCGATGCAGCCACATCGCCCATCGATACGTAAAAAGGCAGTCCGGTTTCGGATTTGAACCGTTCGAGAGCTTCCCATATTTGTTCAGACGCAAATGCACTGCCGCCGGGAGAATTGACGCGGAGTATCAGTCCGGCCAGATCGTCGGAATCGTCGATGATATCCTCGATTTCGGCTACCAGTTTGCGGCCAACGATTCCGGTTTTGCCCTCATTGGCAATTTCACCTTCGGCATAAAGCACTGCGATCACGTTTTCCTTACGCTTGTCAGTCTTGACATCAGGCAGGAAAGAGTAGTCAGTCAGGTCCACTGCGGCAGTATATTCTCCAATGCTGACAGTGTTGACATCGTCAAACTTGTCCTTGTTCATGAGCTCGGCCACACGTGATTTGGCTTCATGACGGTATCCCACGGCAGTCACCGCTCCGAGAGCCTTGACGGAGTCGGCAGATGCTGTCAGGATCAGGCCGTCGGCCCAGCTGTCGATGGCGGAGGGATCCAGCTGTCGATTTTCAGCGATACGATCCCTGACGGCATTCCAGATAGAGCCCATATATACCTCCTGCTGCATACGCGATGCCGGACTCATCTCTTTAAGGTAATAAGGCTCGACAGCACTTTTGAATGTGCCGACTCGGAGTATCTGCATCTTTACCCCGATCTTGTCGAGCAGGCCCGTATAGAACATTGTTGTGCCTGAAAGACCGTGAATGTCAAGCATGCCAATCGGGTTGAGCCATATTTCATCGGCTCCACTTATTGTGAAGTAGTCACCCTGAGTATAGGCATCGGCATAGGTTACAACCCATTTGTCAGGGCGGGAGCGGAAATATGACAGCGCTTCCTCAATAGCCTGAAATGACGCTATGCCGGCTACAGCGCCCTCGCATTCGATATATATGCCCTCGATGCGTGAATCATGTGCAGCACGATAGATTGCTGATGTGATCTCGCCGAGCGACTGGCGGTCGGTAAGGTTGCCGCTGACCACGTCTGTGACTGTTGGAACAGCTTTACGTTCGGAAATTTCGCCGCTGAGATTGATCACCATGATGCTGTTTTTCTTCACACTGGTCACAGCGTTGTCTTTGTCAGCCGATGTAATGGCTGCTATGACCCCTGCTACCATCAGCACTCCGATAAGAATCATCGAGAGCCAGATGGCGGCCATTGAACCTAAGAAAGTGATAAGAAACTTCTTTATCATAATTTTCGCAATTTTTAAACTTGGTTATTGCCTCCTGTCAGCGCGCGCATCACGGCCTCTACCGTCGGTGCCACCCTTTCGGGTTTGCGTCGGCTGCCGGAGTTGGTAGAAAAAGTGGGGTGCGGGGGTCTGGAGGAAGCATCAGTGTCGAGTTCGGGAGTGCCACACCGGAGTCCCATTTCGATGGCGGTCTGATATGCGCGGAGCATTGCCGCTGACTTCACGATAAGAGTCGATGACTGCTGCGGAATGGTGGACCTTGTGGCACAATATATGGCTATGGCTATGCGCACAGCAGCCGCTGCTGCATTGTGCAGTGAGCACATAGGTAGCGACCGTTCAAGTTGGCTGCATAGATAGAGACAGTCAGTGGCTGATCCAAGGACTTCGATTACTCGGGACTGAATATCGATCGCATGACTGCCGCGTGGCACGAGAATGCACAAATCTGTGCGTCTCGCCATGGCGTTGGCCAGATGGAAATCTTCAGGCTCAACGGCACATAGCAGAGTCGGAGTCTTAACGACCGGCTGCGTTTCAAGCCATAGCTCGGCCACGAATGCCGCTTCCGCTTCAGGAGAGAAAGGGCAGGTGTCGCTGAGCGAGCGGTCAACTAAAGTCTTAAGTATGTCGGGTCTGATCTCATCACCGAGCAGCACCTCGAGCACCACATAGGCGATTTCGCGGAAAGTCATGTCGGAAGCATTCCTGAAAAAAGCTTCCGGCAGTCGCCTGATGCGTTCGGGGCTTATGTCGCTATGGTTTATGAGATATGGATTCATCGGCTGAAAAAGGTGGTGTGTACAGCTTTGAGAGCGTCTTTGAGGAATTCTTCAGGCACCATGCAGGCCACCGTGGTGGTGGAGTTGCTGCGTGGGGCTGCCGGTACAGGTATGCCTATGCTGTTGAGCGCTCCGATGAGTGTGGTGTCGATATCAGCCAGTTCTCGGAGTCCGTGGCCAACCACGGCAATGGTGCTGAGTCCGGTGATGGATTCGATGCTGTCGACCGTCGACGATGTGATCTCGGCAGCGAGTTCATCGGCCAGTATGTCCATCGCCCGGTCCACATCTGCACCGCGCAATCCGAACGATCCTTGTTCAGGTGCAGCCATGAAGATGTCTACTCCTTGACGCGACAAAGCGTTGAATACACGGTCAAAGTCAGAGAAGTTGCCGGTGATGCGGATCATGGCTGTCGGGGTCATTGAGCTGACACCGCAGGCGCGTGCGCAGACTTCGGGACCTCCGTCGGCGATCAGTGTGCCGGGAGCGGAGGGATTGAATGTGTTTTTGATTACAATCGGTATATTACTGTTGAATACCGGATAGAGTGTCGGAGGATATACGACTTTAGCTCCAAAGTTACACAGTTCCATGGCCTCCACAAACGATAGGCGGTCTATCACTGTGGCATCGGAAACAACTCTTGGATCAGCCGTCATGAAGCCATTGACATCGGTCCATATCTCCAGTACCTCAGCTCCAAGTTCAGCCGCTATGATGGCGGCGGTGTAGTCACTGCCGCCGCGTCCCAGATTGGTGATGCGTCCTTCGGCATCGCGCGATATAAAGCCCGGTACAACGATGATGTCAGAGCGTTTTATTGCAGGAGACACTATCTCAGCGATCAGCGCTGAGGTCACTTCCTGATCGAGTATGTGTTTGCCGAATCGGTTGCGGGTGCGTACGAAGTCCAGCGAATGGCAGAGCTCGGAATTGTCAAGCATATGGCTCACAATCAGGCATGACATTCGTTCGCCATAGCTGACTATGAGGTCAAGGGTGCGCGGTGTCAATTCGCGCAGCAGTGAAATTGCGTCAAACAGAGTAGACAGTTCGCGCAACAGAGCGTCAACCATTGCAGTCACTTCCTTATTGCGCATGGGATTTGTCACCACACCGTCGATCACGGCATGATGTCGATCGACTATCTCTTGATAGCGATCAATATATGTCCGGTCTGTTTCCGATGCGCGTCGGGCCGTGTCGATCAGGCGGTCGGTTATACCGCCCAAGGCCGATACGGTGACTACGCAACCGGTATGTTGACCCTCAACTATAGCTTTCACGTTTTTCAGGCTCTCAACAGTGCCCACCGACGTGCCGCCAAACTTGAGTACTTTCATCTATCTTTTTTAAGTTGGAAAATGTGTAATGAGCTATATTTGGGTTTTAGAGTGCAAACTTAACAAAAAATCTGCATATTTCCGCTTAGAAAGTGAATTTTTCAAGAGTTAGGGTGCCGAGTTCCTCCATGCGGGCCACCAGACGCTTGAAATGGTCGGTGTGCATATGGGCAGTCAGTGATTCTTCATCTTTCCAGGTTTCGCAGATGAAGAAATGGTTGTCGGAGGTGAGAGATGCGAAAGCTTCGTAATCTATTACGCCCTCATCGTGGAGCGACAGTTCCACGAGTTCGGTAGCTGCTTCGATCATAGGTTTGCGGTTTTCGCTGACTTCGGTGAGTATAAAAACGTTAAGGCGTATCATGTTGTTAGGTATATAATTGATTTGATTTATTAGTGTTTTACTTCTACTTTTGCAGTCGGAGGCAACTGGTTGTTGCGATTGTCGACAGCGTCTTTGACCTCAGCGGCGAGAGCCAGAAAGGCTATGCCCTCCGGAGTGTCAGCCAAAGCGATCGGTTCACCGTTATCAGCGTGACCGCAGATATCGGCTACCAGCGGAATTTGTCCGAGTAGCTTCACGCCGAGTTCATCTGCCAACCGTGAGGCACCTTCGCGTCCGAAGATGAAATATTTTTCGTCGGGGTGGGGTGCTGGGGTAAACCATGCCATATTTTCAACTATGCCGAGTACAGGCACATTGACCTTGCCGTCAAGAAACATTGCCACACCCTTGCGTGCATCGGCCAGGGCAACTTCCTGCGGGGTGCTTACGATTACTACTCCGGTGATACCGAGAGTCTGCACCAGTGTCAGGTGTATGTCAGACGTGCCGGGGGGCATATCGATCAGGAAGTAGTCGAGTTCGCCCCAGTCGGCTTGTGTGATGAGCTGGTTAAGGGCATTGGAGGCCATGGAGCCTCGCCACAATACCGGTTTGGCCGGATCGACCATGAAGCCTATTGACAGCAGTTTCACTCCGAACTTCTCAGCAGGAATGATCAGGTCGCGCCCATCGACTTCGTGCATAAATAGTTCGGCGTGTTCGAGTCCGAACATCTTGGGTACGGAGGGTCCGAATATATCGGCATCAAGCAGACCCACTTTGTAAC
>CAZKRV010000016.1:0-20355 GCA_964555345.1 uncultured Bacteroides sp. | reverse complement strand
TCGGCAAGGGTCAGCGCGCCCTGATCGTGGCTCCTCCCAAGACCGGTAAGACCCTCCTTCTCAAAGATATTGCCAACGCTATAGCTCGCAATCACCCCGAAACTTACATCATGATTCTCCTCATCGATGAGCGCCCTGAAGAAGTCACCGACATGATGCGCACTGTCGATGCTGAGGTGATAGCCTCCACTTTCGATGAACCAGCCGAGCGCCACGTAAAGATCGCAGGCATTGTGCTCGAAAAGGCCAAACGCATGGTTGAGTGCGGACATGATGTCGTGATTCTCCTCGACTCTATCACCCGCCTCGCCCGTGCCTACAACACTGTAAGCCCTGCTTCCGGCAAGATCCTTTCCGGCGGTGTGGATGCCAACGCCCTCCAGAAGCCCAAACGATTCTTCGGCGCTGCCCGCAACATTGAGGGCGGTGGCTCCCTCACCATCATCGCCACGGCTCTCACCGAAACTTCGTCAAAGATGGACGAAGTGATCTTCGAAGAATTCAAAGGCACCGGCAATATGGAGCTGCAGCTTGACCGCAAGCTCTCCAATAAGCGTATCTTCCCTGCGGTTGACATCATGGCCTCCTCAACCCGTCGTGATGACCTCCTTCTCCCGAAGGAAACGGTTAACCGTATGTGGATCCTCCGCCGCTTCCTCTCCGATCGCACTTCCATCGAAGCTATGGAGTTCATTAAAGATAGAATGGAGCGCACGCAGAGCAATGATGAGTTGCTTCGCACCATGGGTGACTAAACCCTCGGGGCGTTCCGATTGTTATATTCATAAACAATTCTAATAGACTTATTTATGGAAACAACCCGTCAAGCAAAAATATCGCGCCTGATCCAGAAGGAATTGGGCGAAATCTTCAGACTCCAGACCGCCAAGCTCCACGGAGTCATCGTATCTGTAAGTTCAGTAAAGGTGTCGCCTGACTTGAGCATCGCTAAGGCCTATCTGTCGGTCTTTCCCTCCTACCGCTCGCAGGAGATTCTTGAAAACATACGCGAGTCGGCCAAGACTGTGCGTTACGAACTTGCCCAGCGAACCCGCTTTCAGTTGCGCCGGTGCCCTGAATTGACTTTCTTCCTTGATGATTCGCTCGACTATCTCGAACGCATCGATCAGCTTCTTCAGGAGTCATGATTTCTTCATTGCTCCACACCACGAAACTATAATAAATCCTCTCTATACCAAGGCCAGTTAGATTCCTCCGAAACCTAATTGGCCTTATTCCGGTTTATCTCTCATCACAATATCTCCCTACTCATACCCCTCCCACTATGGAATACCGTTATAAAGGCCTTTCCGACTCCGAAGTCTCCGCAAGCAGGACCTCACATGGCGCCAACCTCCTCACTCCTCCTCCCAGTGTCCCTGCCTGGCGCAAGTTCATGGTTAAGCTCAAGGATCCTCTGATCATAATTCTGCTGATTGCGGGTGTGCTGTCGCTCTGCATATCATTCTATGAATACTATGCCACTGATGCCGGAGGAGCTGCTTTCTTCGAGCCTGTCGGCATATTCATGGCGGTCATTCTTGCTACGGGATTGGCATTCTACTTCGAGCAGCAGGCCGACAAGGAGTTCGAACTCCTCAACCAGGTCAATGATGATGACCCCGTGCAGGTCATGCGCAACGGCGGCATCACCGAGGTGCCCAAGAAAGATATTGTGGTTGGCGATGTGGTGATACTCAACACTGGTGCCGACATACCGGCTGACGGCACTCTCCTCGAATCCGTCACCCTGAGCGTCGACGAGTCTACTCTCACCGGCGAGCCCTCTGCTTCCAAGACCACCGATCCTGCTCACTTCGACAAGGAAGCCACTTTCCCGTCCGACATGGTGCTGCGCGGCACCCGAGTCATCGAGGGTCATGGAGTCATGAAAGTCACTGCTGTGGGCGATGCCACTGAAAATGGCAAGGTCTACACTGCTGCCCAGATTGACAATAGCGTGCGCACCCCACTCAACGAACAGCTTGATCGTCTCGGTGGACTTATCTCTAAAGTGAGCTATACCCTTGCTGCCATCATTGTGCTTGGCCGCCTCTTTATGTATATCTCCAACATGGACTTTGAATGGATCTCCTTCACCACATGGATGCTCCAGTCGCTCATGATTGCCGTGGCTCTGGTCGTGGTGTCTGTGCCCGAAGGCCTCCCCATGGCGGTTACGCTGAGTCTGGCTTACTCAATGCGACGTATGCTGAAGTCCAACAACCTTGTCCGCAAGATGCACGCCTGCGAAACCATGGGGGCCACCACAGTCATCTGCACCGACAAGACCGGCACCCTCACCGAAAACCAGATGCGCATATACTCCACTGACTTCTTCCTCCCCGAAGCTGACGTGGACTATATATATCAGGGCATTGCCGTCAACACCACCGCCGAACTCGACGAATCCGGCGATAAACCCAAAGTGCTCGGCAATCCCACCGAAGGCGCTCTGCTCCTTTGGCTTCGCAGCCAGGGCCTTGACTATCGCAAGCTGCGCTCCGAGGTCACTCCCGTGCAGGAACTCCCGTTCTCGACCGAACGCAAATACATGGCCACTGTGGTCCGCACCGCCGATGGTCGCCGTATACTCTACGTAAAGGGCGCTCCTGAAATCATCTTTGGCCTTTGCCATAACTATCCGGCCGGTGTCACTGAAAAGGGCATCTCCGACTTGCTGCTCGGCTATCAGGCACAAGCCATGCGCACCCTCGGTTTCGCTTATCAAGTCCTTGACGATGCCGATACCGAGGTCATTGCTGACAAGAAAGTAGTGGCCCGTGACCTCACCTTCATCGGCATTGTTGCCATCTCCGACCCCGTGCGCGCCACAGTCCCCGCCGCTGTTCGTGAAGTGCTTGATGCTGGCATCGGTGTCAAGATTGTTACTGGCGATACCCCTGGCACCGCCACCGAGATCGCCCGCCAGATTGGACTCTGGAATGACGATGTTGACGGTGCTGCCAACGTCATAACCGGCGAGGAATTCGCCGCTATCCCCGATGAAGAACTTCCCGCCAGGGTCGGTGATCTCAAGATCATTGCCCGCGCCCGTCCTCTCGACAAAAAACGATTGGTTGAAGCTCTGCAGGCCAACAATGAAGTCGTGGCTGTGACGGGCGACGGCACCAACGATGCCCCGGCCCTCAAGGCTGCCCACGTCGGCCTTTCGATGGGCGACGGCACCTCCGTAGCCAAGGAAGCGAGCGATATAACTATAATCGACAATTCGTTTACATCGATCGGACGTGCTGTGATGTGGGGCCGATCCCTCTACCAGAATATCCGTCGCTTCATTCTCTTCCAGATGACGGTCAATGTCGTGGCCTGTCTCATCGTCCTGTGCGGCACTTTTATGGGACTCCAGTCACCGCTCACTGTCACCCAGATGTTGTGGGTCAACCTTATCATGGACACGTTCGCTGCCATGGCGCTCGCCTCGCTACCCCCGTCCGAGGCCGTCATGAAGCAGAAACCGCGTTCGCGCACCGCCTTCATCATCAATGGGGCTATGTGGCGTGCCATCATTGGTAGCGGTCTGGCTCTCTTTGCCGTCCTCATCGTGTTCCTCTACTATCTTGAACACACTTCCATTACGTCGCTCACCCAGATTGGATCAGTTCCGTTCTCATCTCTCAACACCGGACTTTCCGACTATGAGTTGTCACTCTTCTTCACCACCTTCGTGTTCTTCCAGTTCTGGAATATGTTCAATGCACGCGCGTTTGCCACAGGGCGCTCCGCTCTGCATCTCAAAGACTGCGGAGGCTTCCTCCTCACCACTGTCCTGATCCTTTTCGGACAAATACTTATCGTCACCCTCGGCGGCCGCTTCTTCAGCGTCGTTCCACTTCGCTTCACCGACTGGGTCATTATCATAGCCTCCACCTCCATTGTCCTTTGGATTGGCGAGTTTCTTAGGCTTTTTCACTCCCGAAAACAGTAATTGACATCGTGGGGCATATCAAAACGCCACGTAATTTGTTTCATACAGAAAATAATGCTAACTTTGCGGCTGGATTTTAAACCGATTTTACATGAAGAAACGTTTACTCTTAGCCAAAAAGGTTTTAGCAGGTGTGGCCTGCCTTGCAGTTTCAGTTACTTCCTGGGCTGCTGCTCCTACTCTCTATGGTGTTAAATGCTATGCCGAAGAGGGCGCTGCCAGCGGCCTCTATTCGGTCGAAGCTGTTGAGGGCGCACAGCCCCAGCTCGTATGGGCTGACGGTGACATGATCGCCTCCGGTGGCGTTGTCTACTGCGATGGTACTCTCTATGTGCTCACCTACCTCAGCTTTTTCGGTGACTATTTCTGGGGATACCAGACATGTGATCCTGAGGCCCAGACCTATGATTACACATACCCCGAAGGCCTTAACGTGATCACTGACGTTGCTGCCACCACCGCCTACGATCCTACTTCGTCCACTGCCTATGCCGTCTGCCTTGCCGATGAGACTGGCAAGAAATTCAACCTTTGCACCATTGATCTCTCCAATGGCAAGAAGACTCCGGTGGCCACACTCCCGCAGCGCATTTTCACTCTCTCTTTCACTGCGGCCGGTCAGCTTTACGGTATTGGTGCCGACGGTGTCCTCTACAAGATCGACAAATACACGGGGGCGCTCACCTCGGTTGGATCTACCGGACTGATTCCCAGTGTCAACGAATGTGCTGTCATCGACTATGAGACTAACATTATGTATTGGCACGCCACTACTGGCAATAACGGAGGTAGCATCTACACCGTCGACCTCGCTACTGGCAAGGCCGAACTCCTCACCAAGTTCTCTCCGAGCTATCAGCTCTATGGCCTTTACATAAAGCAGAAGGCTCAATCCGACAAGGCCCCGGCTGCTCCCGAAAATCTGGTGCCTGAATTCGATGGCGCTGCTCTCGAGGGATTCCTTAACTTCACGCTTCCCACCCTTGACATTGAAGGTGGCAACCTGACCGGCAATGTTGATTGGAAAGTTACGCTCGACGGCAAGGTGCTCAGCTCCGGCGCTGGTGCTCCGGGTTCCGCTGTGGCTGCTTCCGTTTCCGTTCCCGCCGCTGGTCGCTATCGTTTTGTTGCCGAGGTTAGCTCCGCTGGTCATGATGGTCTGGCGGCCAACTCCCAGTTATGGGTTGGCATGGACACTCCATGCTCCGTTACTGATATTGAACTTAGCTCCGACAAGCACACTGTTTTTGTAAGCTGGACCCTCCCCGAGCGAGGCGTTAACGGTGGCTATGTCGACCACTCCAAGGTGCGCTACATTCTTGACCGTGGCCCTGAAAACGTGTTGGTTGTCGACGAATACGACAAAACCGAATTTTCCGAAACCCTCGAAGGCCGTAGCGGCATCTATCCCGTCCTCTATCGCATCACTCCTTATATCGACGATCTCTGTGGTCAGCCTGTCATCTCCACCTATGTCCTTGCCGGTGAACCATATGTGACTCCCTTCACCATTGATCTCACAGATCCTTTCAACTCTCTGATCTTCGATATTGTCGATAACAATCACGACCGCGCTACATGGTTCTACGACAGTGATAGGTCCGCAATGTCATGTATGTGGCCGATCAGCAGCGATCGTTGCCGCGACGACTGGATGATCAGCTTCCCCATGAAGCTTGATGCTGGTGAAGACTACCTGATGTCAGTCGGCATGAAATCTGAAGGCATGTGGTCACTTGAAGATCAGGACTATAATGATGTCTTTGCTGGAGAATTTGCCGCCTACATCGGTTCAGACAACACTCCTTCAGCCATGACTGAGAATATTATGGAAAAGAAAGATGTTGAATCTGCCGAATGGTACACTCGCATCAGCCGTCCATTCTCGGTCAAGGAATCCGGAGAATATTACATTGGCTTCCATGTCACCGGCACTCGCGAAGTGCGCAATATTTACAACATTCTTCTCCGTTCGATGACTGTCGAGAGTGCTGCCTCCATCAGCAATGTCGATACTGCTGCCTCCGGATTTTCAGCTATTGCTGCCGATGGCGCTGTATTGATCTCTAACCCGCAGGGTGCCGATGTTCAGGTTTACACACCCTCTGGAGCTTTGGCTGCCACCACCTCAGCTGCTTCAGCTGCCATCTCCCTCTCCCGTGGCATCTATATTGTGACCTGTGGCAATAGCTCCGTCAAGGTAGCTGTGCGCTGATCCCCTTATTATTCCGACTCTTCAAGCCCTTCGGGCTGCAATGGCGGCGGTGGCTACTCCCACTGCCGCCGTTATTATTATTATAGGAAGCAGATCGGTCAGGTGAAGTTCCACCGGATATGCGCTGACCGACATGGCTGCTGGATCCCCGCCAAGGCCTATCCACCCGAACTTCTCCTGCCCCATGCATAGCAGCGAGCCTATGATGCAGCCTGCCACGCCGCCTGCCATCGTCACCCCGAATCCCTCGAAAGCATAAATGCGGCGTATGAAGCCGTGTGATGCACCTATGGCGCGCAGTGTCATTGCGTTATCCTCCTTCTCGATTATTAGCAGTGCCATGGTGGAGATGACGTTAAACGAGGCTATTATCATGATAAACACGAGCAACAGAAAACTCATCCATTTCTCCACGTTGACTATGCGAAACGACGATGCGTGCTGCTCCATGCGGTCACTCACCGTGAATCCATCGGGTAGGGTGGCGGCTATCTCTGCTTTTACTCTGGTCAGATCCTGCTTTGTGTCCGTGGCCACCTCTATCGCTGTGGCCTCTGTGGTGTATTGAAACAGTCTGCGGGCCACTTCGATTGGCACATAGATCATATCCGAATCAAATTCCGGCTGATTCACTGCAAATACAGCGCTCATTGCCACCGAATCCGTGCGAAATGCACTCAGCGGATTGGCTGGATTGATGCGCCCCAGCCGCCGCGGAGCGTATAGTCCCAGGAGTTGTTCGGTCCCGATTGGTGCACGGAGTGCGTTTGCCACACCGACGCTCAATATTGCCGGAGCGCCTTCTGGGTGATAGTTCAGCCACGGCTGACCATCTATTATGGCCGACTCCAGCGATGCCACTTGATAATATCGCTTGCTGTCCACCCCCTTCACCCTTACCGGAGTCTGCAGCCCGTTGACGATTGCCAGCGCCCTTTGCTCTATGGTAGGGATCGCTGCCGCTACTCCTGGCAGTGAGGCTATGACTGCGGCCATCGAATCCGATGTGGCAAATGCACGCCCCTCACGTGACTCTATCTTCAGGGCTGGATCAAGCTCACTCAGACGTGAGGCCATGAGCGAGTGAAAACCGTTAAATACTGATAGCACAACCACCATGGCTGCGGTGGCCAGGGCCACCCCGGCCACTGACACTGCTGAGATCACATTCACAGCCGAATGGCTTTTGCGGGAAAAGAGATAGCGGAGTGCTATGCGTATTGATGGGACCATAAATATAAAAAAATAGTGGGTGCCCCTGATGGCCTGTTGCCATGTGTGGGGCACCCTCTTTATTTGTTATCAGATAGCGATTTTCGCCGTTGCTTCAGTGCCGTCGGGCAGTGTGGCGTGCACCACATACACACCGCTCTGCTGCGGTGCGTAGCTGTCTATCTGGCGCCCGTTGATGTCATAGATCGCTACGGAACTTACGGGTGACACCACATAGATGCGTCTGTCTGGACCGGCATAAACTCTCAGACGTTCGGTCTTGTCTGTCTTCACATCGCTTATGCTGGAGTGGTCATAAGGCTTGGAATCTGCTGCGTTGAGTATTATGTTATCGCGCAGGTTGGCCTCGTTGTTGCGGTGTATGAAGGTTACATAATGGCAGTTGGCCATATTCCATGCCTTCTCGGGATTGACCGTCTGGTACGTTACCGAATAGTTGCCATCTGCGTCTATCTCAAGCTTGTCACCCATTGACGCTGTGCTGAGGTTAGCGCGGATTATACCGTTATGGCGGAACTTATCGCGAAGGTCGGCGGGAGCGTCTTCTGCCATATTGTTGTTGATACCCTCCTGTGGGAAAATATCGGCTGATATGCCGTCCTCAAGCAGATAGGTGGAGATATACACATTACCGTCTGATGTCTTGTCGCCTGCGCTCACACGTCCGCTCACAGTGATGGTGCCAGCAGCTTCGTCCACATCGATCTCTACCGATGCCAGCGCCGGAGTGTGACGTGACAGTTCAAGAAACGACAGATACTCATCGCTGGTGGCTGCACTGGTGGCGCTCAGCACCAGCTCCGACTTACCGGTCAGTATGGTGCGGTCAAACATCACGGCTGGATTGCGCTTGTTGCCGTTAAACATATACTCCATATCCTTATCTACCTGCTGGGTAAATACATCGTAGACAAAGCCGGAGTGATGGGTGATATAGATGTGCGGACGGTCAAACCGTTCTCTTGCCTCCTCTATGTAGTATATCATGAATGGGCAGTTCACGCAAGCCATGCTGGTGAATTCCTCTATCACGGGTACTCTTTCAAACGCATTGTTCGTCATGTAAAAAGTCTCCGTGACCGGGTGCATCACCTTGGTGTCATTGCCGTTGATGGAGGTGACGGTGAACGTGAGAGGCACCTCGGTGCCCTCCTCATCAGAGGTCCTGATGCTCTGGTCGCTCATGACTCGGCCGTCATAAGCGGCTATAGGCTCATCAAACTTCATGTTGATCTTGTCAGTCACGGTGCCGTCGGCTGCTGTCACTGTAACTGTTGCCTCTGAGATTGATTCAGCCGAGAGATTGCGGATATAGATGCCCGATTCAAATGGAGCGTTTGGTGCCACAATCAGAGGGTGATTTGCAGTCATGGCCACTGCTGCTGGAGCGGGTGTGGACTCCGGCTCAATGATCGCTTCAATCAGCAGTGAGCCTTTGTCGGTATATGTGTTCCAGCCCTGACGCCCTATGTTTATGTAATAGGAGTCCGGAACTGAAGCTGGCTTGAATGACACTACGGGGTAGGGTGTGCCCTGCACTTCAAATACCTGAAATCCCACATAGAGGTCTTCGTCTCCAAGCGTGAACGGTTCGTCGAAATATAATTCGTTCCACCCTTCAGCGAAGTGCACGATCTTTCTTACTGGAGTGGCGTCGAGGCTACCTTCATATGCGCTTATGGCCGAAAATTTCTTGCCGGTCGGATTGCGGTATTCCGCGCGTAGATAGCAACGCACGCCGGTCACTTTCGAGCCTTTCAAGGCCGACAGCACAGGCGAGTCTGACGGCGACAGGCGCACGAGTGCTTCCAGATAATTGTTCTTCCCGGAACCTTGGGCCGATGTTTCGGTCTGAGCCGGATTAGTTGGGGCGAAACCGAAGTGCATGACTTCGGTTTCGGCGGCGACAGCCGCAGATCCTCCTAAGAGGATTGCGGCTGCCGGTATGAGATTGCGGAGTATTGACTTCATTTCTTTATTTCACGAATACTTTTGCTGCGGTGTCGGCTGTGCGTACCACGTATACACCGGTAGTGAGCGATGTATTGGCTACGCGGGCGCCTCCGATATTGTATACTTCTACGCCTTCAGTGCTGCCGTTCACGGTGATGCTGCCGCCCGACACTGCCACTCCCTGGCAATCGGTAGCGATTTCTGCCATGCCAACGTTGGCCGGATCCAGAGGAGCCTCTGCCACGTTGATCACAGAGCGGTTATACACGGTGTTCTTTTCCGTGCGGTTCAGTACTGCGAGCACCTTCATGTCTCCGGCCTTCCAGGTCGGATCTATCTCCACTTCATAAGTGCGGGTAAAGTTTCCGGAACCTTCAGTGATGACATCACCGTAGATTGGAGTAGGCTGCTGGCGGATTATGGCCTTGTGATAATATTCACGCTTCTCGGTGCCTTTTTCGCCGGGGAATTCCTGTGAATCGGAATACACGTTATCTTCCAGCACATATACTGTGAGCTGGAGGTTCTCACCTTCGGGGAGCACGCCTTCGGCTATCGAACCGTTGACTTCTATTGAAGCGGTATACTTCTCAAGATTGAAGTCCGATTCCACAGCCACGGAGGCGAAAGTAGGTATTGCCAGCGCTTCGTCGTAGAGAGGGCTGACAAATGTCGGATAGATGGTGTTGAAAGTAAGGCTATTATCTGTAGTTACAGGGTTCGATATCTGAAGCGAGCGGTCAATGGCCATGGCGGGGCAATAGACGTTGCGTTGATTGTCACCTGAGAGCATGATAGCCAGAGCCATATCCTCGCCCTCACCGATCATGAACTGGTCGCTGAGATGATGGCATACCAGAGAGATGCGATCGGAATATGGCTCATATCCGGGCCACAGGATATCGTCAAAATAACTTGGTGAGCGATACTCATTTTCATCAACGAAATATTCCACCAGTGAACGGCGCTCGTAGGAGTCGGCCACTTCACCAGGTATTGATAATGCTTCATAGATTAGACCTTCGCTCTTGATGTTGTTGGGTGCACCGTTGACCTCGCTGACAATGAGTTTATGTTCGCCGGAGGCGAGGGCAAAAGCCGGTATTGAGATCTTGGTAGACTTGTTAGCCATGATAGGTTGGGGCAGATCAAGCACATAATCCTTCGTCAGATCGCCGCATTCATAGTGAAGAGTAAGCGACGAAACCTCGTTAGACCCTTCGTTATTGATTGACAGCAATGCTGTCGAAGCCTTATCTGCATTGATCAACGGGTTACATGCCAGACGGCTGGCTATCACGCGGTTCTCAAATGTGCTGGCATCGAATTCCACAGTGGCGAGAGCTAAGATCATGCCCATGCCGTCCTGAGCGGCCAATACGGCATCTGACACTGCTTCTTCCGGTGACTCGTCATACATATCCAGATTGATCAGATAGTTGACACCCTGTTTGCTGCCGCCTAACACAGAAGTGGAGATGCAATAATCGTTCGGTGGCACAGCCACGTCATAGCCAAACCAAAGTTCATCTACATCTTCAGGAATCACATATGGAGTGCTATACTTGATGGTGTTCCAACCGAATTTGAAATCACCCTTACCGGTGACCAGATCATCGCCCTCATACGAGGTACGCAACCAGATTTTTACATCTTTTCCCTGCTGGCCTTGTGAAGCCCAGCCGGCCTTGATTTGGGTGATGGAGGCACCGATATACTTCTGAAGTTGATCAGCGGTGAGTCTTACGGCCACACTCCAGTTCGACGACGTGCTCAAACTGTTTCTAAAGCCTGTACCGGGATAGACAGGCTCGCTGGCTCCAACATAACCGAGGTCACGTGTCGTAGTAGTGGCATTTGCCGAAGTGAATCCACAAAATGCTGTGGCAGACACTAATAACGAAAGTAAAAATTTCTTCATGCAAATGATAAATTAGGATATGATTATTTATAGGAAGTGCAAATCTACTACTTTTTTTTACAACTACAAATAATTCCCCCAACTTTCCTATAATTTACGCGCGTAAGACTCTCTTTTATCAAAAAAATAGTCATATGCAAAAAAATCACTATATTTGCAGCATTCATATCTTAATACCAATAATAATCACATGATCAAACATTATTATCTTTATGCAGCATCATGCCTGTTGTGCGCAATTGGCGGCAGCTATGCTTATGCTGCAGACACCACCGATGCTACAGTGGTGTATCTGCCGGAATCTGGCCCGGCAGGGGAGGAGATTGTGCCTCTCAGCAGCCTTGACATCACCAAAATCACAAATGGCTGGGGCACTGTCAAAGCCAATAAGAGCATTGACGGAAATGCCCTTAAGATGAAAGGCGTCACCTATATGAGTGGTGTCGGTGCACACGCCACTGCAAAGGTGAACGTCAAGCTTAACGGTGCCGTGACAGCATTTCATGCAATTATCGGCATTGATGACGAAACAAAGGCCCAGTCTCAGAACAATCCTACACAGGGCATCTGTGATTACATCGTCACTCTCGTGAAGCAGAACGGTGAAGAAACCGAAGTCTGCTCGGGAACGATCCGTTATCTTGATGCTGCTCCCGTCGCTATCGACATTACGGAAAATCTGCGTGATTATAAATATCTGATTCTCGAATTCCCCGAAGGTGCACAAAACGGCAACGACCACGTGGACATTGCCAACGCCTACTTTGAATACGTTGAGCAGAATTCGACCAAACCAATACTTGTTTCCGATAGCGAGATGGGCGGTGCCCTTGCTTGTGCTACTGTCGTGTTCTCTCAGCCCGGAGTCCGCTTCATGCACAAACTCCGTGCTAATGTCCCGGATGCGGTAATTGACGTGGAAGATCTGCCCGCAGGCCTCACATGGAATGAGGAACGCTCACTTGTGGAGGGCATCATCGAGCAGGAGGGTGAATATACCTACACTGCCGTTGTGACCGCTGATGGCGAAACTACTTCGCAGCCAATCTCACTGACCGTAAGTTCCAATCTCGATCAGCCCGTCCCATTTATGGGTTGGCTAAGCTGGAATGTAGTGCAGGGCGACATTTCTGAAACAGTGGTGCGCACCGTTGCCGATGCATTTATTAACCAGGGACTCCTCGATGCCGGTTACAACTATCTGGTGATTGATGACCTCTGGCACGCCAACTCCCGAGCTGCCAACGGTAAACCTGTCGCCGATGCCAAAAAGTTCCCCAACGGCATCAAGGCTGCCGCTGATTATGCCCACTCCAAGGGACTGAAATTTGGCATCTATTCCGATGGTGGCACCAGCACTTGTGCTGGCAAGTTCGGTTCCTTTGGTTATGAAGAGATCGATGCCAAGGCATATGCCGAATGGGAAGTGGATCTGCTCAAGTATGACTACTGCAACGCTCCTGGTGACCTCAAGACCTGTAAGGCTCGCTATCAGGCCATGGGCGATGCCCTTAAAGCTTCGGGACGCAATATTCTTTTCTATGTATGTGAATGGGGCGTACGCGAACCCTGGAAGTGGGCTTCGGAAACAGGTGGTTCTTGTTGGCGCGCTACCTACGACACCCGCGACGGCTGGAACGGCAAGAGCGGTGGCATCGGTATGGTCGAGAGTGTGGCCGGAATGAAAGACATTTGGGCTTACAATGGCGTGAACCGATTCAACGATGCCGACATGATGTGTGTAGGTATTCACGGTACCGGCAAAAGCTCGAGCGACCTCGTCGTTAAGGCCGGCATGACTCAAGACGAATATCGCTCGCAGTTTGCAATGTGGTGTATGTGGAGCTCGCCGCTTACCCTCTCATTTGACCTCCGCAAATCAATCTCTGACGATGACCTGGCATTGATGACCAATCCGGAGCTGATCGCCATAGACCAGGACCGCATGGGTCAGGCTGCCGAATTTGTCAGCCAGGACGCCAACCAGTGTCAGCTCTACTTCAAGGATCTTGAAAATGGTGACGTGGCTGTGGCCGTGATCAACATGAGTGCCTCCGCCCATCCCTACACCATCGACTTCAAATCTATCCCCGCCCTCGACCCCGATACCAACTACTACGTGCGCGATCTCCAGCAGCGCACCGACGAACCCCGCGCAACCGGTTCGATTGAGATCCCGACAATCCGTTCACATGAGACCAAAGTTTACCGACTCAGCACAACCGAAAGCGGATCAGCGCTAATTTCTCCCTCTGAACCCGTTGAGTGTATGAGCGTCATAGTGAACTATGACACCGTCGATATTTGCGTACCTGGCTCAGGATCAACCACTAAGCGTGTTTTGCTCAGCGACACCGAAGGACGTGTCGTAGCTTCAGCCACATATTCCGATGGAGAATGTATTTCGCTGCCGATCAGCGGTTTACACGGAGTCTACATTGTTAACGTAACTTGTGCCGCACGTTCCCACTCTCAAAAAATATCCATCAAGTAAGCAGCTGACCTACAGTTAAATAACGAAAAACAGGAGTGACTGGGAAAGTCACTCCTGTTTTTATTATATCCTAAAAAAATCAGCTTAAAAAAGGTAAATATTCAAAAATAATTCCTAACTTTGCCATTGCTTTGATGCCATATCAAGGCACAATGAGTATTCTATCACATGAGTGATAACATTGTTACTGACGCAGTTGCGCCAATGTCTACAGACGTTGACGACGCCGTAGGCGTGCTGGAAAGCCACTGGTTCGTTGCAATCGTCAACCATAATTCCGAGTTGACTTCCGCCGAAAAACTCACGGCGATGGGCTATGATTGCTATGTTGCCTCTCAGGAAGAATACAGAGTTTGGCGTAACGGTAAACGCAAGAAAATCAACAGAGTAGTTATCCCGTCTATGGTCTTTGTTCGTTGCACTGAGCGCGAACGCCTTAATGTAGTCAAGCTACCTTTTATTTTCCGCTTCCTCACAAATAAAGCTGGAATGGCGACGAATAACTACAACAAGCCCGTCGCCATAATCCCTAATAGCCAGATGAATACGCTGATGTTTATGCTTGGCAATTCCGACCAGCCGGTTGAGTTCACCGCCCACACTTTTGCCAAAGGTGACAGAGTGAGAGTTGTCCGCGGACGCCTCATGGGCCTCGAAGGAGAAGTGTTCTCCGCTCCCGACGGCCGCTCCCACCTCGTCATCAGTCTCAATATGCTGGGCTGCGCGCGCACCTCCATCTCTCCCGCCGACCTCTCCCCCCTTTCTTGATACTATACAATATTAATTTGCGCTCTGAGCGAAGATTCATCAAATAGGCGAGAATTCTAACCTTGAGGAGGCTGTAATGCAATCTTCTCCTCAGATCTCGACCTGTATCATTTTACCGCTAAGCATTCGAGATCGGATTAGCAAAATATCCCGCCGCATGATAGTAAGTCAGTTTATTTGACAATAAATTTTATATCATATTTAATCAATAATGAAAGGAATCGTCCTTGCCGGAGGATCCGGTACAAGATTGTATCCTATTACAAAGGGAGTGAGCAAGCAGTTGCTGCCGATTTTTGATAAGCCGATGGTTTACTATCCTATTTCCACGCTGATGTTGGCTGGAATACGGGATATTCTTATTATTTCGACACCAAGTGATCTTCCAGGATTTAAGCGTTTGCTTGGAGATGGATCAGATTATGGTGTGAGATTTACATATGCAGAGCAGCCCTCACCCGATGGCCTGGCACAGGCTTTTATTATTGGGAAGGATTTCATTGGCGAAGATTCCGTCTGTCTTGTACTTGGTGATAATATTTTCTACGGATCATACTTTACTTCAAAATTATCACAAGCCGTTAAGGATGCTGAGCAGAATGGACATGCGACAATTTTCGGATACTGGGTACACGATCCTGAAAGATATGGTGTTGCTGAATTCGATAAAGACGGGAAATGTATTTCTTTAGAGGAAAAGCCACAAAATCCCAAATCAAATTATGCAGTTGTAGGTTTGTACTTTTATCCAAATGAAGTTGTAAATATTGCTGAAAATATCAAACCGTCAGCTCGTGGAGAATTGGAAATTACGACTGTAAATCAGGCATTTTTAGCTGAAGATATTCTCAAAATCCAACTTTTGGGCCGAGGATTCGCCTGGTTGGATACCGGTACGCATGATTCTCTTTCGGAGGCCTCGACATTTATTGAAACAATAGAGAAGAGACAAGGTTTGAAAGTGGCATGTCTTGAAGGAATAGCATATCGTAAAGGCTGGATTGACGAAGCTAAAATGCGACAGTTGGCGCAGCCAATGATTAAGAATCAATATGGCCAATATCTACTTCAGGTAATTGATGAATTAAAAAGATAAATGGAGTTCAAGAGAAACATTATAATAACTGGTGGTGCCGGCTTCATTGGAAGTCATGTGGTCAGGCTATTTGTTAACAAGTATCCGGAGTATCGTATCATTAATGTTGATAAACTTACATATGCGGGCAACCTTAAAAACTTGGAGGATATAGAGAATAAGTCCAATTACGTCTTTGTTAAGGCTGACATCTGTGATTACGACCGGATGCTGGAACTGATGAAAGAATACAATATCGATGGAATTATTCATCTTGCTGCCGAGAGTCACGTTGATCGTTCGATAAAGGATCCGTTTACGTTTGCCAGAACGAACGTTATGGGTACGCTGTCGTTGTTACAAGCTGCTAAGGTATATTGGGAAGCGTTGCCTGAAAAATATGATGGCAAACGATTCTATCATATTTCCACTGATGAAGTTTATGGAGCACTTGAACTGACCAATCCTGAGGGCCTGGATTCTCCTTTCTCAACAACAGCATCATCGGAGCATCACCATGCTTATGGCTTTGAATTCTTCCTTGAAACAACAAAATATAATCCACATTCTCCATACTCAGCCTCTAAAGCTTCAAGTGACCATTTCGTTCGGGCGTATCACGATACCTACGGTATGCCTACTATTGTAACGAACTGCTCTAACAATTATGGCCCGTATCAATTCCCGGAGAAGCTTATTCCTTTGTTTATTAATAATATTCGTCTTCATAAGCCTCTTCCGGTATACGGCAAAGGAGAAAACGTGCGAGATTGGTTATACGTCGAAGATCACGCACGTGCTATCGATCTGATTTTTCATAATGGAAAGGTAGCTGAGACATATAATATTGGAGGATTCAACGAGTGGAAAAACATCGATATTATTAAAGTAATAATCCGTACCGTTGATCGTATTCTTGGTAATCCAGAAGGGTATAGCGATGATCTCATAACCTATGTTACCGACCGTCTCGGTCATGACATGCGTTATGCCATTGACAGTCGTAAACTACAGTGTGAACTTGGTTGGGAGCCTTCTCTTCAGTTTGAAGAAGGTATCGAAAGGACAGTCCGGTGGTATCTTGATAATCAGGAGTGGATGGACAACATCACCTCAGGTGACTATTTGAAGTATTACGAGGATATGTACAAAGACCGTAAATGACCCTTTCAATGTTCATCTAAGCAATATTTGCATATAATAAATGGCAGCAGAAGAGTCGCTTAAAAAGCAAACATTCAATGGCGTGATTTGGCGTATTCTTGAAGTGGGAGGCACCCAGATCATACAATTGGTTATTGGCATTGTCCTGGCACGCCTGATCATGCCAGAGCAATTTGCCGCTATTGCCATGCTGTCTATATTCTTTGCCGTTGCTGCGCAGTTTATCAATTCAGGGTTTTCTACAGCATTATTGAGAAAGAATGATCGGACGCAGATCGACTGTAGCACGGTCTTTTATTTTAATATTGTAATATCCATGTTTTCTTACATAGTGCTATTCTTTATAGCTCCTTATGTCGCTGATTTTTACAATATACCGGAATTGAAGTCCATATTGCGCGTATCATCAATCACGCTTGTCATTGGGTCTACGGCTGGAGTCCACCGTACTCTTTTTACGGCAAGGATGGATTTTAAGTCATTGACCAAATATAATATTACAGCATTGATAATATCAGGATGTGTTGGAATGTATATGGCGTTCAATGGATTTCAAGTTTGGGCTCTGGTTACTCAGTCAATTGTTTCCACTATCATTAATACGTCCTTTATCTGGTATGCTTCTTCATGGCGCCCTACATTACAATTTTCATGGATTTCATTAAAAGAGTTTTTCGGATTTGGGTCCAAGCTTCTTGCGTCAGGCTTGCTTGATACTATTTATACTAATATGTATTCAGTAGTCATTGGCAAGTTTTTTCCACCTTCCGATCTTGCATTTTATAATCGTGCAGGTGGACTCAAAGATATGGCATCGAGTACTCCAACTAGTGTTCTCCAGTCCGTAACTTTCCCGGCTTTATGCAAACTACAGGATAAAGATGATGCATTACGGTCTGGTTATAGAAAAATGTTACAAGTTAGTGCATTTGTCATATTCCCTTTGAGCCTTGGACTTGGCGCTGTATCATATCCTCTTATCAATGTACTTTATTCTAAAGTTTGGATATATGCTGCTTCTCTCTTGCAGATTATTGTATTTGCTGGTATGTGGTATCCTATCCATGCTATTAACCTAAATCTCTTGCAGGTTAAGGGGCGTAGCGATCTTTTCTTCCGCCTTGAAGTGATAAAAAAAATCATCGGAGTATCCATGCTTTGCATCACTGTTCCATTTGGACTTGAAGCAATGTGCTACGGTGGTATTGTTACATCAATCATTGCACTTATTATTAATACTCACTACACTGGGAAGTTACTTAATTTGGGCTTTTTTATGCAGATGAAGGATTTGAGTCCGTCTCTAATACTCTCTTTGGTAATGTTTGTGGCATGCAGATTTTTATCTACCGCCATGGGTGATGGTATTCTCAGTCTTGTTTGCTCAATTGTAGCGGGCATAGCTATTTATGCAGGTGGAGCATATTTCTTTAGATTTAAAGAGTTTGAACTTTTAATGAATATCCGTAGATAGTAGTTGCCTCACTCTTGAAGTATTAGAGTTAAAATACTAATACGTTATTATGCTTAATTTATTATGGAACAAATAATTACCCCCCCCCCATATACATCGTACCCATGGCTCGTTGCCGATTTTGTCAAATAAAGCAAAGGCTCCTCGGGATTCCAATCTTGAACTTTTGAGAATAATAGCAATGCTGTCAATTATTGCACATCATTATGTTGTTAATTCCTCAGTGATAACAAATTTTGTTTATGATGGTGGAGCAACGTCTCAACAGTATTTCCTTGAATGTTGGGGTATGTGGGGCAAGACAGGTATCAATGTATTCATTTTGATTTCAGGGTATTTTATGTGCAAGATGCAGTTGACAGCAAAACGCTATGCAAAACTGCTGATACAGATTTTATTTTATGGGATTACCATAATGTTCATATTTGCGATTTGCGATTATCAAGCATTGACATTGTCTGGGGTCATAAAGAGATTGTTGGGATTGTTGACACACATAAACAACGGATTTACTGCGAGTTTTATGGCTTTTTATGCTTTTGTACCTTTTTATAACAAGCTGATAGAGTTTCTTTCTCAAAAGCAATTGAACCTGCTTGTCGGTGGGCTGCTGTTTATTATGACAATCTGCTCCACCTTTTTCTTTGCTCCTACGATGAATGAGCCTATTTGGTATATGACTCTTTATTTTGTTGCAGCATATATTCGTTTATACCCAAGCAAATATACAGCGAATCTAAAACTATCCTCAATTGTACTTGTGACATCAGTTGTTTTAGCTTTGATAGTTTGTATTGGATTAATATACATTTCAAATCGAACCGGACGAATTGGCTTTTCTGCCTACAAGTGGCACTTCGTCACAGATTCAAATAAATTGTTTGCGTTCATTGTTGGATTATCAGCATTTCTTACTGCCAAGAATATTAAAATGGGGTACAGTCGAATTGTTAACAGTTTAGCGGCTGGCTGCTTTGGAGTGTTGTTGATACATGCGTCAAGCGATACCATGCGCCAATGGCTATGGCAAGATATATGTAATGTTCCCAGTATGTTCAAAGGTGATTTGTGGGCACTGATATCTCAAGCAGTAGCAGTACCTATCATAATATTTCTCGTGTGTTCTTTCATTGATCATTATTACAAGAAATTTATTGAACCGTTTTTCATGGACTTAATATTCCATAAAAATGTCCGATTGTAGTTTGAAAAGATCATTATAATACCAATGGATCAAATAACAGTAACATCACCGCTTCTTCCATCGCTTGATGAATTTGGCGACATGCTCAAGCAGATTTGGGATAGCAAATGGATTACCAATAACGGGCAGTTCCATCGTCAACTCGAGAATGAGCTTGCCAAATATCTCAAAGTTCCGTATATCAGTTTGTTTACCAATGGAACATTACCTCTGATTACGGCACTCCAGGCCCTTCGCATAAATGGTGAAGTCATAACCACACCATATAGTTTCGTAGCTACTACGCATTCATTATGGTGGAATGGTATCAAGCCTGTTTTTGTAGATGTCGACCCGTCTAATTGTGGCCTTGATCCTGCTAAAATTGAAGCTGCTATTACGCCAAAAACCACGGCCATAATGCCTGTACATTGCTATGGCAAGCCATGTGATACAAAAGCAATTCAGGAAATAGCAGATAAATATGGCTTAAAGGTGATATACGATGCGGCTCATGCATTTGGCGTGGAAGTTGATGGAGAATCAATTCTTAAAGCTGGCGATATGTCAACTCTTTCATTCCATGCCACAAAAGTCTATAACACCATTGAGGGTGGTGCCCTTGTGGTGCATGATGAGCAGACTAAAAAACGTATTGACTACCTCAAAAACTTCGGCTTTGCCAACGAAACGACGGTTGTTGCTCCGGGAATTAATTCAAAGATGGACGAAGTTAGAGCCGCCTATGGCATCCTCAATTTGCGACAGGTTGATGCAGCCATAGAGGCGCGTAGGAAAGTCGCCCGGTGCTACCGCGAAGCCCTCCGCAATGTTGAAGGTGTCACTTTCTTTGATGATATGCCTGGCGTCAGACATAATTATTCGTACTTTCCCATCTTCATTGATGCTGAAAAGTTTGGCAAGAC
>CAZKRV010000015.1:9322-20864 GCA_964555345.1 uncultured Bacteroides sp. | reverse complement strand
TTCACCGGCATTGTCCGCGATAAGATCGGTCGCAAGATGAGCAAATCGCTCGGAAACTCTCCTGACCCTCTTGAACTGATTGAAACTTACGGAGCTGATGGTGTGCGCATGGGTCTGATGCTCGCCGCTCCTGCCGGCAACGACATCATGTTTGATGAAAAGCTCTGTGAAAACGGACGTAACTTCTGCAATAAAATCTGGAATGCTTTCCGTCTGGTCAAAGGCTGGGAGGTTGATGAATCGGCACCTCAGCCCGAAGTAGCTGCTGTCGCCGTAAAATGGTTTGAAGCCAAAGTGCGCGAAACAGCAGCCGAAGTAGCGGACTTGCTTGGTAAATTCCGCATATCCGAAGCTCTCATGGCCATCTACAAGCTCTTCTGGGATGAATTCTCAAGCTGGTATCTTGAAATGGTGAAACCTGCCTACGGATCTCCTATTGACGGGCACACCTTCCGATCAACCCTCGGCTACTTTGACTCTCTGCTCAGACTGCTCCACCCGTTCATGCCTTTCATCACAGAAGAACTCTGGCAGCATCTCGCCGAACGCCGTCCCGGAGAATCGATCATGTATGCCTCTCTCCCCGAAGCCGGCGCTGCAGATGCCGCCATACTCTGCTGCATGGATCATGTAAAAGAAGTAGTCAACGGTGTGCGTGGCGTAAGAGCCAAGAAGCAGATCGCTCCCAAGGTAGCAGTTGACCTGCATGTGATCGGAGCTACTCTCGGCACTGAGGAAGCTGCAGCAATCCACAAACTCGCCAATGTGGCCGAGATAACCACAGTGGCAGAAAAAGATGCAGCAGCCGCATCGTTCATGGTAGACTCAATGGAATTTGAAGTGCCTCTGAGCGCGGAAGCTGTTGATGTCGAAGCAGAACTGGCCAAACTCCACAAAGATCTTGACTATGAGAAAGGGTTCCTCGCGTCTGTTGAGAAAAAACTTTCCAACGAACGCTTCGTCAACGGAGCTCCGGCTGCAGTTGTTGACGCAGAGCGCCGCAAACAGGCTTCAGTCCAAGTTCGAATCGCTGCTATAGAAGCTTCCATCGCCGCCCTCACAAAATAATAAGACAACAGCGATCTCGCTGAAACAAATCAGCCCGACGAGAGAAATGCTCTTTCGTCGGGCTGTAATATTATATATGGTGTATGTTAATTTTTCCGGGGATACATAATCATTCTGGAAAGATCGAAAGACACTGTATCAAAAAGCATGAATGTTGCTAACCCGATTCTTCCATCATACCCCGAACAATCATTTACCGAGTTTACCAACAATGGAATTTGCGGCACAACCGTTGAGACTCCTGCAATTGATAATGGAAAGTCTGTAACTTCATAATATTGACGTTCTGCTACACCACCTGCTCCGGCCATTCTAATATTTTTGGAAGCAAGCTCTAATGAACACCTATCTTTAATTATAGACAACATGTCTGCGTTCAGAATACCATAGGAGGTATCGCCGGTATCAGGATTCAGCAGTATTGATTTTCCATCAACTGTGTTACACCGCAACTTATATATACCTTCGTTACTTAAACAGAGATTTGGTTCAATTGCGGCCGGGATATCTGATTCAGTTTTTACGATTATGGACTTGCCGGCAAAGTCAATAGTAAAATTCTGTATGGTTTCCATTACATTACGCCCGATCACGATCTGTAAATGATTAAGATATTGGTCCGCTTCATCATTTCCAGAAAGAATAGTCATTACATAAAAAGGTACATTGTAGATGGTTATTTCACCTATAGTCATCTCCTTTGCAACGGCCAATTTCGCAGATTGCACTCCAATACCACCAGCCACCAGGTCAACGTCCATAATATCAACCCCCATGGCAATTGCCATAGAATCGGAAATAACATTGACACCTGCACCCGTATCAAATGTCATTTCACAATCATGACCATTTATGAAACCGCTGACATTTATCAACTCTTGTTTAGTCGAATCCGCGCCAACAGCTACAATATCAAATGGTATGGTAGCAATGGCTCCAAATGGTTTAAGATCGTTCACTTTGTATGATGACAATGCTTTATATTTCGCAATGTCAGTCCCTATTGCAGCAATGATAGCGCTATCCAGATATTCATAGTATGGACGGATAGAAGCATCAATAGCCTCCAATGTTTTTGCAGCAGATCCGTTATCTCCCAACTTACTGATATCGGAACTCATCAGTAAACCTATGCTTACAACGTTGCCAAGGTCAATCTGCTGATTATTCAACAGACTCGAATAGTATTCGACTGCCATTTCCGGTTGATTGAAGAAGTGTGCCACCATGGCCTTCCCATATAGGTCAAGAAACGGATTAATTGAGTCTGTGTTGGTATTTAGGAACTCTCGGAGCTCAAACCATTTCCCGCCGTTCATCATAGCCCCGACTTTTTCATCTATGGTCTGAGCATATGAAAGCACAGTTGCAGAAACTAATGCGATAATTGAGAATACAAACTTCTTCATATCATAGTCAAGTGGTAAAAATAACACTTCGCAAAGGTAACAAATTTTCTTGTACACAACAATATATACTCATTATATGGCTTTAAACAAACATAAAAATACTTAAGTGGGATTGTGGGTGTGAGCGAAATGTGTTATCTTTGTAAGCTATGACTAAAATGACAAAGATGATCAACCGTATAGCCTCTAAGGGCATTCTTGTGTGTGGAGTAGTTACGCTCTGCAATGTGGTTCATGCGAAGCCTACTACGATGGAATCATCGGGGCGCGAATTTCAGGAAATAATCAATCCTGACGTACCTCGCGAACTGGTGTTTGCAGGCGAAAAAGTCGATCTTGACCGCATTGACAATTTTGAAAAACTTGATCGTGAACTTACCGCCATGGCATATACACATGGCAATACGCTGCTGACGATCAAGCGAGCTAACCGTTATTTCCCTATAATGGCGCCAATACTCAAAAAGTATGGAATGTCGGAGGATATGCTATATCTCGCGTGCATTGAAAGCTATCTCAATCCCACAGCCTACTCTCCGGCTAAAGCGGCAGGAATATGGCAGTTCATACCATCTACGGCGAAACAGTATGGTCTTGAGGTTAACGACGAGGTAGATGAACGATATGATGTGGAGAAGGAAACCGCCGCCGCATGTCGCTATTTCAAGAAAGCCTATGACTTGTATGGCAATTGGGAGAGCGTTGCCGCGAGTTATAACGGCGGTACGGCACGCGTGAGCAAAGAGCTTGATTCACAGATGGCGGAATCGGCTTTCGACCTGTATCTGGTCGAAGAAACAAGACGCTATCCATTCCGCATGATGGCTATGAAACTGATTATGGAAAATCCATCAGCATACGGTTTTCACCTGACTGCCGATCAGCTCTATCAACCAGCCGAATACACTACGGTTAAGATAGACGGACCCGTGGCCGACTGGCCTGCGTGGGCTAAGGAACACGGCATAACGTATGCCACCCTGAAGGAACACAATCCATGGATCAGGGCCAAATCGCTGACAAACAAAGGAGGAAAAACCTATACTGTGAAGATTCCGACCAAGGACTCACAGCGTCGGTCTAAACAGGATATTAAAGTCTACAATAAGGCATGGATCCGATAATTACTACTGACGATCCGGAAGTGTCGCCAACTGACGCACTTGTGGTAACCGGAGCACGCGTACACAATCTGAAAAACATTGACGTGACCATACCTCACGGTAAGCTCACCGTGATAACCGGTCTCTCAGGTTCCGGAAAATCCTCACTGGCTTTCGACACAATCTTCGCCGAAGGTCAACGTCGCTACATCGAAACCTTTTCGAGCTATGCACGACAGATGCTCGGCACATTAGAACGACCTGATGTAGACCGCATCACAGGACTAAGTCCTGTGATAGCCATCGAGCAGAAAACCATCAACCGCAACCCACGATCTACAATCGGCACCACTACCGAGATTTATGATTTCCTGCGCCTGCTCTATGCCCGCACCGGCACCGCACGCAGCTACCTCACAGGCAATCCAATGGTGAAATATTCCGAAGAGCAGATCGTGCAGCTGATCCTCGACAGATTTGATGGCCATAAAGTGATGCTGCTGGCTCCGCTGGTTCACAACCGCAAGGGCCATTATCAGGATCTGTTTGAACAATTGTCGAAAAAAGGCTTCATAACAGTGAGGATTGATGGAAAAGTCAAGGAGATAACTCCCGGCATGAAACTGAGCCGATACACCAATCACTCTATCGAACTGGTAGTCGACAAGCTCAAAGTTAACGCCAAAGATGCCACCCGCCTGCGCGGCTCAGTCGCTGACACCATGCGACAGGGTCACCGACAGATGATGATTCTTGACATAGACGATCATGACTCGATAACCCACTATTCGCGCACACTGATGGACCCTGAATCTGGTCTGAGCTACCGCGAACCTGCACCACACAATTTCTCATTCAACTCACCCCTTGGCGCGTGTCCTTGTTGCAAGGGTCTCGGTACAGTAAACCTGATTGACCGGGAGAAAATCATACCGAACCCCTCTGTAAGCATACACGACGGAGGCATAGAGCCTCTTGGTAAATACAAAAATTCCGTAATATTCAAGCAGATTGAAGCCATCTGCCAGAAATATGGTTGCACACTCAAGACACCTATCTCGAAGCTGCCCGAGGAGTGCGTCGATGACATACTAAACGGAACCGAGGATCGACTTGATATAGCTGACTCTTCAATCACTCTAAGCAACTACTTCTCGCGCTATGAAGGCATTGTGAAATATGTGGAAATGCAGCAAGCCGACGATTCTGACTCCGCAGCCCAGAAATGGAGCGGACGCTTCTATTCTAGAGCCATATGCCCTGAATGCAAAGGCGACAGGCTCAACCGTGAAGCCTTGCACTTCTTCATCGGCGACAAGAACATCGCTGACCTGTGCCGCATGGATATAGACAGGCTGCTCCAATGGACCGAAGAGGAAGCACCAAAATGCTTCTCGCCTACACAGGCAATAGTAGCCGCCGAAATACTCAAAGAGATTCGCGCCCGATTGCGCTTTTTGGTTGATGTCGGGCTGAGCTACCTATCACTCGGACGCGAGTCTGCCACCCTGAGCGGTGGCGAAAGTCAGCGAATACGGTTGGCCACACAGCTCGGTTCTGAGCTGGTCAATGTGCTCTATATCCTTGACGAACCGAGCATTGGTCTGCATCAACGCGATAATCGCCGACTGATTGACTCTCTCAAACGGCTCCGCGACGCTGACAACTCCGTGATCGTGGTTGAACATGACAAAGAAATAATGGAAGAGGCTGACTTCGTGATCGACATCGGTCCTTTGGCCGGACGCAAGGGAGGCAACGTAGTGTTTGCCGGAACCCCGGCCGAGATGCTGAAGTCATCGACTCTCACGGCTGACTATCTCACCGGGCGGCGCGCGATTGAAATTCCGGCCTCACGTCGCAAAGGCAACGGTAAAGAGATCGTTGTCATCGGAGCCACCGGCCATAATCTTCGTGACGTGACACTTCGGCTACCGCTCGGCACCCTCACCTGCGTGTGCGGCGTAAGCGGATCGGGCAAATCAAGCCTTATCAACGGCACTCTCCAACCGATACTGAGCCAAAAGTTCTATCACTCTCTCACGGCTCCCCTACCATATAAGTCAATCAAAGGACTTGACTTTGTCGATAAGGTCGTGACTGTAGATCAGGCTCCGCTCGGTCGCTCTCCGCGCTCCAATCCAGCCACTTATACCGGAGTTTTCACCGATATACGCAATCTTTTCGTCAACCTCCCAGAAGCAAAGATACGTGGATATAGGCCGGGACGTTTCTCGTTCAATATCAAAGGCGGACGATGTGAGACATGTCGTGGCAACGGCTACAAGACCATCGAAATGAACTTCCTGCCAGATGTGCTTGTGCCCTGTGAGGAGTGTGGGGGAAAACGCTATAACCGCGAAACTCTTGAAGTGCGCTTCAAAGGCAAATCCATAGCTGATGTACTCGACATGACTATCAATCAGGCTGTAGAGTTTTTCGAAGCTGTCCCAGCCATACTCAAGAAAATCAAGGTACTGCAGGAAATAGGCCTCGGATACATCAAACTCGGACAACCGTCATCGACACTGTCTGGAGGTGAAAATCAGCGCGTAAAGCTTGCTACTGAATTGGCCAAACGCGATACCGGCAGGACTCTTTTCATACTTGATGAACCGACAACAGGTCTGCATTTCGATGACATACGGGCATTGATGGCAGTACTCAACCGTTTGGTTGACAAGGGAAATACTGTAGTGGTGATCGAGCACAACACCGACGTGATCAAATGTGCCGACCATATTATCGACATGGGTCCAGAGGGCGGTGCCGGTGGCGGCATGATCGTGGCCGAAGGCACACCTGAGGAAGTGGCCGCAACAAATTCGCCGACCGCTCCGTTTATCGAGCTCTAACAACAAAAGAAGAATCGGGATCCGCCGTAATTGACGGGTCCCGATTTTTTCACTAAATATCGGAAGTTGTTAATCAATCGGAAAGGTCGACTGCGTAGAATTCCTTCCTGCCTGTGGGATAGATACCGGTAATAAACATCACCTTGTCAGTCACATCAGACTGCATTATCGAGCGATAGATCTCCTCAATGTCGGAGGGCGACTGCACCCTGGCATTATTGATCGACGTGATCACGAAGCCTTCCTTAATACCGGCGTCCTTGAACTTGCCGTCAGTCAGGCCACTCACTCGCACTCCGCTGTTCAGGCGGAACTGTCGGCGCTGCTCATCAGTCAGTTTAGCAAACGCAGCACCAAGCACGGTATGATCCTTGGCTTTGGTCAACTTGGTATTGCCGCTACTGTTCTGCAGGATCACGTCAGCCGATGCCTTTTTATTATCGCGCACATATTGCAGGGTGATGCGGTCGCCAGGACGATACTTGCTGATCTCACCCTGAAGCTGAGCAGTGTTGTGGGTGGGAGCATCATTTATTGCGGTAATCACGTCGCCCTGTTTCAGGCCAGCATCCATGGCGGCACTGCGTTCCACAACTTCCTCCACAAGGATTCCGTCATTGACTGCGGTGATGTCATTTTCCTTTGCTAACTGAGGAGTAAGTTCCCTGAACATCACTCCAAGCACTGCGCGCTGCACAGCACCATACTGCTTGATGTCTGTCACGACCTTAGTCACGATCGATGTAGGTACTGCAAAAGAATAGCCCACATAGTTACCGGTCTGCGAATAGATGGCGGTATTGATACCCACAAGCTCGCCACGCACGTTGACCAATGCGCCGCCGGAGTTACCTGGATTCACAGCCGCGTCAGTCTGGATATAGCTTTCGATACCCATATTGCCGCCGCGGGAGACAGCTCCCATGCTACGGGCTTTGGCACTGACAATGCCGGTGGTAACCGTCGAGGTGAAGCCGAAAGGATTGCCAACGGCAAGCACCCATTCGCCCACCTTCAGGGCATCGCTGTCGCCCACAGGGATAACTGGCAGATTCTCAGCTTCAATCTTCAGTAGTGCCACGTCGGTCGAAGGATCAGTACCGATCACCTGTGCATTGTAGGTGGAATTATCATTAAGTGTCACTTCCAGACGGTCAGCCCCATCGATAACATGGTTATTGGTGACAATATAGCCGTCGGAACTGAGTATCACACCCGACCCGAGTCCGCGCTGAGTTTCCTCAGGCTGCTGCTGACGACGCTGCTGGGGCTGTTGACGGCGCTGAGGAGAGCCGAAGAAAAACTCATAGAAAGGATCATAACCCTGCATACTCTCCTGAGGCGATGCAGTACGGGTAGAATAGCTCTTAATGCTCACCACACCATTGATGGTGCTCTCGGCGGCATGGGTGAAGTCGGTGGGAGGAGTCACTGCGTGGCTCACCGTATATAGTCCTCCGGCGGGACGCATAGATTCCTGTTCGGAGGCAACAATGCCTCCTTCAACTGTGCCCAGGCTCGAGTTGACGGCCAGGGCGGTGGCGGCGGACGAAGCAACTGCCACTCCGCATGCCAGAAGTGTGATTTTGGCGTAAGTGTTCATGTTCTATTAAGTGATTGATTTACTATTTCTATGGCAAAAATAGTACACTTTTCGCAAAATACACTGCTTTTGTCAGTCACTTAAAGTTATTTAAGAGAAAGGCGGCCGAATTAAGTGAAATTGACTTAATTTTTACAAGATGTTTTAACAACCATGTGCTGACAGGGTATGTCATACCCTGTCAGCACATGTCATTTTGTCGTATAAAAATTCAATTGTCTTGTTCTTTCCAGCGAATCTGACCATCGGACTCAGCCTTGCGGCGAAGATCAGTACGGAGGCGCTGCTCAAGGTCCGCGCGGCGCATCGACTCAAGACGTCGAGTCACAAGCGGCTCGGCTGCTTCCTCTGGCATAAGCGAACCGATAGGAAGCATATCGCTGATGTGGAGCAGATGAATGAAACCATTGACTTCAGATTCATAATCCCCACCCGACTGTGGCACGATTTCCACACCGGCAGGCCACACCGTCCGGACTTGCGACCACGGGATCCAGCGGTCACGGAAGTAGTCATAGTCAACATTGTCCTCACGTATGCCGACCTTCTCCAATCGGTCGATATCAGCATCAGAAGATGATTTATACCATCGCTTCACATCGGCAAGTGAACGTGAGTCGGAAGCGAGGCGCACGTAAATGCCGCGTACAAGCGGCTCGGAAGTGATAAACTCCGAGCTATGGGCGGCATAGTAGGCAGCAATAGAATCGTGGCTGATAGCGAGGTCTGGATCCTGAGCCACTTTCATGCGCATATATTCCCACATGATCAGGCTGCGGCGATAGTCTTCTGTCATTCGATCGATCTCTCTGGTGTCAGGCAGATTTTTCAGTGCCACCTCTGTGATCAGGTGATCGGAAATCCACGAGGAGATGTATGAGTCGGCAAATGCCACACTATCCGCCTCACTCAGACCTTTCGGCATGACAGCACGAAGCTTTTCGAGCGTCAGGTCTGAGGATCCGACACTCACGATCACGTCGGGAGAAAGTTCCCGTTTACAAGAGGCAGCCAAAACAGTGACCGCCGAAAGGAGGATCGCCGTCTTGGCTGCACAATTAATCAGATGTTTCAAGATCTTGCTTATTTCTTATTGATAGGCTTGACTTTTTTGAGCACTTTCTTGTCAACTTTGACAGGATAGCGGGCCTTCAACTGGTCTATCCATCGTGCTTCAAGTTCCTGCTGATAGTCGGTCGATACGGCAGAGCGGCAATCTGCAGCCTCTTCAGGCTGGTCAATGACGCGGCCCATATATGAAGTAAACACCTTCCAGCGACGTTCATTGTTAAGATCAGGACGAGGACCATTGAATCCGAGATAGTCGACAATGGCGTTTTTACCTTGGGGCAGTATCACTCGTTCTATCTTTATATTGCGGGGGAAAGCAGCCTTGAGTTCATCACCAACATTAGCGGCAGCAGGCTTCTTCTCTGTCAAAAATTTCTCGACTTCCTGAAGCAGAGAGTCAGTAGTAGCATAGATCACATAGCCTTTGAAACGAGGTTCAGTCCATGTGGAATATTTCTCGCGGTTGGCACGGAAATAGTTCTCAAGGCCTTCTGGATCGGAGGTGGGAACGTTCCACACGTTGTCATTGCTCACTTCAAAGAGCATCATGCCGTCACGATATTCATTGACAAGATTGCGAAGTTCGGGATACTTGCTCTCCAGACGGTGATCCTCATAGGTGAGCGTCACTTCATCAAGGCGACCATTGACCATTTCAGTAAGCTGCGTTACTTCGTCAACACCGGGCACAAGTCTGGGCAGAGGCTCCATGAAGTCAGCCACAGTGACAGTGCTGTCTGCTACTACGATCAGTGGTGTGTTGTCAGCTTTCAGTTCGGCAGTTGCATTTGCAAAGCTACCGGAGGAAGCAACAAGCGAGCGGATACGGTCAAGTCCGGAAGGAATTACCTTAGAACCATATTCAACCTTGAGAGCAGCAACTTTGGCATCAATGGCACGACGGCTGCGTTCATCATGCTCGATTGCACGGCGTATGGTCGGCTCAAGAGTAGCCTTGTCTGCAATAGGATAAGAACCTGTGCGTTTGGCTATGTGCCAACCGAAGCGAGTGGTGAAAGGCTCTGAGTATTCGCCATCAGCAAGTGCATAGACAACAGTCTCAAATTCAGGTACCATGCGACCGGGACCGAATTTACCCAGATCTCCACCCTGAGCAGCACTGGGACACGTGCTAACCTGACGGGCCAACTCAGCAAAATCGGCACCGCCGCGGAGAGCATTGTAAATAGAGTCTATGCGCTCCTTTGCAGCGGGATCAGAAGTTGCATCAGCACCAGGAGCAAACGTAATGAGGATATGGCTTGCGCTAACCTCACCGGCATTGGGTCGACGATCCAATACCTGAACCAGATGATTGCCGAAGCGAGTGGTAATCACTTCAGAGAACTGGCCCACAGGGGTGTTATAGACACCCTCTTCAAATTCATATGGGAACTGTCCGGCATTGATATAGCCATAATGACCTCCGTTCTGGCGGAAAGACGGGTCAGTCGAATAGCGTGCGGCAAGAGCATCAAAGTCGGAGGGATTGGCCACGAGCAATGCACGAAGGCTATCGGCCAGCGCCTTTTTATCGGGATCAACCATCATGTGGTTGATCTTGACTGACTCAAGCATATGAGCATAAGCCTCGTCAACGAGCTGACGGTCAACAAGAGTGTCACGCAGATAAGGAGCCACCAACTCGGCGCGGTAGCCCTTAAACTCACGCTGGAAAGCTGCAGTTGTGTCGACGCGCTGATGGCGGGCTTCAGCGACCTTTAACTTATAGACTTTGAACATCTCAAGATATTCCTCAAGAGTCTGGTTGTCGAGTTGCTGGTCGTTGTTCTTATTGTAAAGGTATTCAAATTCACTGAGAGTCACAGGCACACCGTCGACCGTCATCAGCACGGAATCTTTGGCTGCCTTGCCCTTAGCTCCGGCGGCAATCACGGTAGCTGCCGCCAGAACTGAAAGCAGGATTTTCTTCATAACGTGTCAGAGAGATTTAATTGTGTATTTCTTTACTGATGTGAAGCACTGTAGTTGGGTGCCTCAGAAGTAATGGCCACATCATGCGGGTGGCTTTCAGCCACACCGGCATTGGTAATGCGGGTAAACTTGGCCGAGTGGAGAGCTTCGATGTTGGGAGCTCCACAATAGCCCATGCCTGAACGGAGGCCGCCAAGCATCTGGTAAACCACTTCATAAAGCGAGCCTTTGTAGGGCACACGGGCAGCAATGCCTTCAGGCACGAGTTTCTTGGTATCGGTTTCGTTAGCCTGGAAGTAGCGGTCTTTACTACCCTTCTCCATCGCTTCAAGCGAACCCATACCACGGTAAGCTTTATATTTACGGCCATTATATATAATGGTGTCACCTGGAGTTTCATCAACACCAGCCAGCATACCACCGAGCATCACGGCATTGGCACCTGCAGCAAGAGCCTTGACAATATCGCCGGAATAGCGGATACCGCCATCAGCAATC
>CAZKRV010000015.1:0-9312 GCA_964555345.1 uncultured Bacteroides sp. | reverse complement strand
TCGATGGCACTCCCGTACCGGCAAGAGCCTTGGCCACATCATAAACGGCAGAGAGCTGGGGCACACCTACACCGGCAATAACGCGGGTGGTACAGATAGAGCCGGGGCCAATGCCCACCTTAACGCCGTCAGCGCCATTTTCAACCAGATAACGGGCTGCATCACCGGTAGCAATATTGCCCACAACCACGTCAATGTTAGGATATTTTTCTTTCACAGCGCGAAGCACACCGATCACGCCACGGCTATGTCCATGGGCAGTATCGATCACGATAGCATCAACTCCGGCTTCAACCAACGCGTCGACACGCTGCATGCTGTCGGCAGTAACGCCAACACCGGCTGCCACGCGCAGGCGACCGAGGCTATCCTTGCAAGCCATCGGTTTGTCTTTTGCCTTTGTGATATCCTTATAGGTAACAAGGCCAACCAGACGTCCATCTCCGTCAACCACGGGGAGTTTTTCAATCTTGTGCTGCTGAAGAATCTGGGCCGCTTCTTCCAGATCAGTAGTCTGCGATGTGGTAACCAGATTTTCGGAAGTCATCACTTCGTCAATTTTGCGGTTAAGGTCACGCTCAAAGCGAAGGTCGCGATTTGTCACGATACCGACCAGGTGACGGTCATCGTCAACCACCGGGATGCCGCCGATGTGATATTCCTCCATGATCTTGAGAGCATCGCCCACTGTGGAGCCACGCTTAATTGTAACGGGGTCATAGATCATACCGTTTTCGGCACGCTTCACAGCGTGAACCTGACGTGCCTGCTCAGCAATCGACATATTTTTGTGGATCACGCCGATACCGCCCTCTCGGGCAATCGCGATAGCCAACGGAGCTTCGGTCACAGTGTCCATTGCGGCCGAAATCAGCGGCACATTGAGCACTATATTGCGCGAGAAGCGCGTGGTCAGGTTAACTTCACGGGGGAGAACTTCGGAATAAGCCGGAATCAGAAGGACATCGTCAAACGTCAGTCCGTCCATCTTAACTCTGTCTGCAATAAACGACATACTGTTAGTGTAATACTTTTTGGTTTGTTTATTATTGCATGCAAAATTACAAAAAATCCATGAACCGCGCAATTATTGGCAAATTTTTTAGTAAATTTGGGGTAATGAAACCGACTGTAGATTTCCTTAACGAGCGCTTCGACAGCTTCAATGCTCAGATATTCGGATCAAGACTGCCGAAAGTGCCAATCAGCCTTTCGGATTCAAGGCGTACGCTCGGCCAGTGCATCAAACGCTCTGTCGGCAATAAACCTGACCGATTCGAAATCAGGATCTCAACCAGCATAGACCTCAACATACATGAAGTCGAAGATGTGCTGATTCACGAAATGATCCACCTGTTCATAGGCTACAACGGGCTCACCGATACAGCTCCTCATGGTGCCGCTTTCCGGGGAATAATGGCGGCTATTAATGCAACACACGGCCGCAGACTCTCGGTGACCGCCAGACTGACTGACGAGCAACGTGAATCTGCGATAAGCGAAAAGCGGAAATGGCACCTGATCGCAGCGATCCGTTTCGATGACGGCCGATGCGGAGTCAAAGTATTGCCGCGCACATCGGACAAAATAGCAGCATTTTGCCGTGCAGTAAGGGCAAGTCAGGGGGTGACCCGTCTTGACCTTTATCTGCACGACGATCCTTTTTTCAACCGCTATCCCAATTCAGTAGCACTACGCTATCACATGATAGACAGTGATGAACTGGACGCGCATTTGGCCGGAGCGCGACCACTCCGGCTATAAATTCATTTACTTTTACGAAATACCTTGAATATCCTTGAGCCAAATCTCATGGCAATCAGGGCATAGTCCATATAATTCAGGGCAGAAAACATACGGCCCAACATGGAACGCGAACCTGTGCCGGAAAAGTGTCCATCAAAGATTTGCCGCCCCTGAAGCATGATTATCTGCCGGGCAATATCAATGCGTGTACGTGTCATGGCACGCGCATAGCGCAGTTCATCAAGGGTTAATCCCTCCCATTGCGGCTCATCTTTCTTTATTGTATATTTATCCATTTTCATATAGATTTCGGCATTAAGTTCAGTCCTGGGCATTGTTGTTATCGGTCACCTGAAGGCCGGAGCCTGACTCCACGGTGGGAGGATCGAGTATTACACGGCTCATGAAGCGCGCAATCGGATTGACGAAGATGCGACGACGCATTGTTATGAGTATCACGATCACCAGTGCATAGAAACCGGCTATTATAAGATAGGTCCAACGGGGGGGCAGATCTTCAAGCAGAATATCTGCCACACCCATCGAAGCAAAAATAAGTGTACAGGTGCCGACCACAAACACCACGAAGCAGATAGCGAGACGCGCTGTAAGCAATGTCATTTTTTCGGTAACAAGCATCTTGGCATTGTCAACCTCCAGATTGAACAGACGCTGAAGCGACTGCCACAGGGAGAGATAGGCCGATGACTGGCGCGAATCGTTGTATTGTGATGAATTCATGTGAGTAAAACGTGAGATAATATTTATAAAATGGATTTTTAAGACAGGCATGGTGCCGGTCGGCTTACCGGAAGAAAGATAATCAGTTTTCAGGTTCGGGCGATTCATCGTCGGCCTCGGACGATACACGCTCGATCATTTCGCTCACTTCCTCTTCATCGAGATAGACCACGCCGGAGAGTCCGCGGAGCCGCGACTTGATGCAGCGACGGGTTTTCTCACCCTTTTGCGGAGCCAGTAGCAGTGCTGCAACGCCTCCTATCAAAGCTCCACCGAGGAAAGCGAAGAAACCGTTTGAATTATTGCACGACATAAGAGCTTCCTCCTGTTATTTATTTTTTTGATAGTTCGGCTGCAATTTCTTCAACCAGATCATCAAGTCTGTTTTCATCTTTCACCAGACCTTTTTCACGGAGATAGTCCTTGATCTGACGACGTGTTTTTTCACCTTTTTCAGGAGCAAAGAGGAGTCCGAGTGCAGCACCTACTGCTGCGCCGCCGAGCACGGCCATGAATACGCTGAGATTTTTCATTTTTATTTATATTTTTGAGGGTTTTGTATTTTTTCTTCGTTTATATCCTTTTAACGTTTCTGGCTTAAAAAATGTTTTCGCATCAGTTATCTTTTTCCCAATGTCGCCGTAGCGGATATCGTTCCGGTCTGACTATCAGCCTCAGTGAAGTCTGATATGAGAAATATGCCCAGATCCAGTTGATAAGCACGGTGATTTTGTTGCGCATGCCGAGGATCGAGATCAAGTGCACGAACATCCACATGAACCACGCAACAAATCCACCGAAGTGCAGCTTCTTCATATCAACCACCGCACGGTTACGCCCCACTGTGGCCATGGTCCCCTTATCCTTGTAGCGAAACGTTTGCTCACGGCCGGGATCATTAAGATTGCGGGCCAGCAGAGTGGCCTGCTGTATGGCCACCTGTGCCAGTTGCGGATGACCGCCGGGAAAGCCGGGATCAACGTCCGGCATTATCGCCACGTCGCCCACAGCGAAAATATCGTCAAGACCTTTTACCCGGTTAAGTCCATCCACTACCAGACGATTACCTCGTCCACGCTCCGGGCCACCAACAATTTCAAGAGCCTCACCGGTCACTCCCGCAGTCCAAATCACCATTTCTGACGGAATTCTGGTGCCATCAGACAAAAACACCGTATTATCTTTATAGGCGGTCATGCTCACCCCAGTAATGACTTTGACCATAAGATCACCGAGATATTTGAGGGCCTGATCGCCAGACTTCCGGCTCATGGCAGCGAGTATCCTGTCATTACCTTCCACCAGAGTCACATTTACCTCAGCTGGATCTATCGACGGATATTCGCGCTTGAGAATATAGCGTTTCATCTCCCCGATGGCTCCGGCGATCTCCACTCCAGTAGGACCTCCACCAATCACTACGAAACTTAATAATCTGCGGCGTTCGGCACACTCCGTCATTGACGACGCACGCTCCAGACGCTCAAGTATCTCATTGCGGCAACGTAGTGCCTGAGGAGTACTTTTGAGCGTGAACACATGGCGCTCAAGTTCGGGCATATTGAAGAAATTGTTGGTAGTGCCATTGGCGATTATCAACTTATCGTATGTCAACGTGTTGTGGTCACACTTCAAAGTCCGTGTGGCGGGATCGACACTGCGTGCTTGGTCCATTACAAAAGTTACACCGCTCTTCACTCCAAGTTTACGATAAATCTCGCGGCGAAGCGGGAAACTGATACTGCCGGGATCAAGTCCGCTTGACGCTATCTGGTAAAACAAAGGAGGAAAGCTATGATAATTATGTCGGTCAACGAGCACTATATCATAGCGATACCTGTCAAGATGCTTAACCAGATTGAGTCCGGCAAAGCCTCCACCGATTATCACCACCCGCTCTTTACGTCGGGGTTCCATATTGTCATTTTTTGTTTCCATCTCACAAAATTAAACAATGCGCACGAACCCTTAGTTCGGAGAAAATTATTACTTTTGCACCCTATAATGAAGAAAACTATCGCCATAACCATAATTTTAGCCGCCATGGCCACAGCCTGCTCCGGCAATGATGCAGAGCGTGAGTCTACCGACGAGATTTCAGCCGATTCAATTCAAGCTGCCACAGGAGCCGTGCCACTGCGACTGAGTCCGCGAGTAGGCAATCTCGCTAAAATGTTCAATGACATGAACGATGCGCACATCGACGTGGCCGGACGCATCGGAATCTCTCCGATCCGGTCGCTACGCGATGCTTGGAATCTCCATCAACCACTTGAGGAAGTGACCACCTGCAGCGACTTTGTCATTGACTCGCTGACGCACTCGTTTCCATATCTCGTGCCCGATGCCGCACGTCTGCTCCACGACATAGGACGCACATTCCGCGATTCGCTTCAGGCTCGCGGGGGTGGAGACTACCGGATTATCGTGACATCTGTACTGCGCACGGAAGAATCCGTAAATCGCCTGCGCCGGCGGAACATAAATTCGACTGAAAATTCCGCCCACCTCTATGGCACAACGTTCGACGTAAGCTACGTGCGCTTTCTCCCGGCAGACTCCGTGGGAGTGGAGCGCCGCGAGGGCGACCTGAAAAACATGCTGGCAGAAGTGCTGCTGGATATGCGAGAAAATGGTCGCTGTTTAGTAAAATATGAAAGAAAGCAGGGGTGTTTTCACATCACCGCCTCCAACTGACACTCAATCAACATCAGGTCACTTAACCCGCTTCACCGCATCCACTCCGGGAATACGTGATATATGCTTTATTATTGTCTGCAATTCATTAGCTGAATGAACTGCGAAAGTGATGCGTATGCTCACGATCGAGTCAACGGTTTCGGTATTGATAGATCCTATAGACAGATTGAGATTGTTTGTGATACAATCCACAAGGTCAATAAAGAGGTGATAACGGTCTACTGCCTTAATCGAAATTTCGACCGGATAGAGAGTCATATCTTCGTTGAAATCGACTGAAACGATATTGTCTCCCATCTGCGAAGCCAAACTTATGGCCCGCTGACAGTCACGCTTATGTACAGTTATGTTTTCGTCAACCTCACGGAATCCGATCACTTCGTCACCAGGAATTGGCTTGCAGCACTCACAGCGGGAATATTTCGGCTTCGGAGCCTTTGCCAAATATTCCCTGATAGCCTTTTTGGCTTTATATGTCACCGTATGGTCCAACCAGTCGGGTTGAGGATTCACACCAAGACCGGTGACAACTTCCACTACGTCGCCCCTACGCAGCTGTGATTTCAGCGAGGCGAGTTGATTGTTGATACGGGCATATTTCACATGATTGCCGAGGTCAGGATGTACCTCATATGCAAAGTCGATCACCGTGGCTCGCTGCGGCAACACTACTTCACGCCCCTGTGGCGTAAAAGTAAGTATATCATCATTATAGAAAGCCGTGACCACATTTTCTATAAAACTTGACCCGGTATGACCGTTTTCAGCAATGTCACGAAGCACGGATTTGAATTTTTCGATCCAACGACGGATATTGTCTTCCGATCTCTCGGCCATACAACCAAGCATCGAATCGCGTATCATTCTCTCGCTACTGATATGGACCTCTTGCCATCGTCCGAAATCAGCGAGCAACTTCACATGAAAACACTGATAACCATTTTCCTTCGGCGAATCTATATAATTGGATATACCTCCCGGCTTTTCACGGAAGTGATCGGTCAATATAGAATATATATGCAGAGCCATATCCTTTTCCGACACACCTTCGGACAACTCAGCATCAGAGAAGACCACCTCTGTGAAATGACGATAGCGCAGATGCGAGAAATCATCGCCATATTTGCGCATTTTTCGCCATAGAGAATAAGGTTTGCGATACTCCATATAGACTCGCGCCTTTATGCCGTTATCGGCAAGAATGGTGCGTATCTGATCCACAAAACGCGAAAGTCGTTCGCGCTGCATGGCTTCATCTCTGGCAGTCAGCTCCAGGATCTCTTCATATTCATGAGGGCAACGAAATTTCAGGCTAAGATTTTCAAGTTCTGTCTTTACATTATAAAGACCAAGTCTGTTGGCCAACGGGGCATAAAAATAATCTGTCTCACCGGCTATTTTCATCTGTTTGTCAGGCCGCATTGACGATAGAGTCCGCATATTATGCAGACGGTCAGCCAACTTCACCATTATAGCCCTTATGTCATACTGTATCGAATTAAGCATCTGCTTGAAATTATCAAGCTGCTTCGACATTTCGTACTTCTCTTTCTTCTGCTTTGTAACCACACTGACGAGAAAGGCCACATCCTCGCCAAAACGTTCACGTATCTCGGAGATGGTGTGTGGGGTATCTTCTACCACATCATGAAGGAATGCAGCAATAACCGGATTAACATCGAGTTCAAGTTCCTGAGCAGCTATCAAAGCCACTGCTATCGGGTGAAGTATATACGGTTCGCCGGTCTTACGCTTCTGAGGGGCATGGGCCTCTCTGGCCAAATTGAAAGCATCGCGCAGACGAATCATATCTTCTGCTGAAGTTCTCGGTTCCATAGCGGCGAAAACTTTTTCAGCCTCACGCTCTATTATCTGATTATAATCCTGTTGCTGTTCCATACTGACAAAGTTATATTATTCCTGACAATTATCCAAAATTTTCACGCCAAATTCATAATTCAAACATAAAACATTATACATCAACGAATTACCCCCCCCCATTTACATTTTATCATAAAAATTTAGCATCTAAATAATTGTTAATTATAAATATATTTGCTAACTTTGCCGATGAAGCTACTACGTTAGCCGATGATTGATACTATGGCCGCCCCGCGACCTTTATCTCTCAAACACCTGATACGAATTTATGAAACAACAGTTGATGATGCTCAAAGCCGATATAGAAATGGCTCTATGTGATTACGTAAGATCACATGGAGCTAAAATCCGTATCGGAAACGATTTCAGCGAGATCTCTGCTGAAGATATGGATCATGTGAGATGTGCACTTACAGGCTATTTTGTCGGTGCGAAAGATTATTGCGCAACCGTGAGAATACAGGTGCTTCTGGACGATGCACCGATTGAGTATCAAGGAACTTTCTGCGCTTATATATCTCAGGATTCCCGGACCGGACTTCCGAAAATTTCAGAACCATATGACGCACCTGACGACATTCAGGTGGACAAGGGTCCTGACCTGCACCGCTTTTTCCGCTTCACATTCCGCAAGCCCACAAAGTGACGGACACTCATGCAATGGCGTGTAATTTTGAATTTATAGAATTAATTTGCAAAATGCTGGCTCCACTTGGGGAAGTGCGCAGCCGCAAAATGATGGGGGATTACGTAATTTACGTCAATGGGAAATGCGTGATAACCGCCTGTGACAATATCGCATTTGTTAAGAAATTACCCTGCATAGCTGACCTTATGGCTGATGCTGAAACCGGTTGCCCATATCCTGGAGCAAAAGAGAGCTATATCCTCGATTTTCAGGATCAGCACAAAGTCTACGCTGTGATCACCAACCTTTGGAATGCACTCCCTTTCCCTAAATCAAAAAAATAACGCACGGGGTTAACCTAATTTAAAGAATTTTTTCGTTAATTTTTTGCCTTTAGCAAGATTTGAATTAACTTTGCAGACAATAAACTAAAGCCAAAATCATTCTATTATCCATAACCCCAAAATTTTCAACAAACTACCATGTGGTTAATTAACTCATCCATAGGCAGGAAATTCATCATGGCCCTGACCGGAATTTGCCTTGTCTTGTTTGTCACGTTTCACGCGTTGATGAATGCAGTTGCTATCCTGTGGCCCACGGCTTACAACCAGGTTTGCCTCTTCCTTGGTGCAAACTGGTATGCCCTTGTGGCATCGGCCGGACTTGGTCTACTCGTGGTAATCCACATCATTTACGCATTTTGTCTTACCATCCAGAACCGCAAGGCCCGCGGTAACAACCGTTATGCAGTCAGCAAGCGCCCCGCATCGGTCGAGTGGTCATCGCAGAACATGCTGGTGCTCGGCATTGTGGTGATCGCTTTCCTCGGTGTGCATCTGGTTCAGTTCTGGGCTAAAATGCAGGCACAGGAAGTGCTTGGCAACTGGTATGTAGACGGTGAAGCCCTGATTCCCGCTGGAGCAGGCACACTCTTCCTTCAGTTCGCTTTCGAGCAGTGGTGGACTCCCGTTGTCTATATCATCGGCTTCGTAGCTCTCTGGTTCCACCTCAACCATGGTTTCTGGTCCATGTGGCAGAGCGTGGGTTGGGACAATGCAACATGGCTGCCCCGCCTCAAGGCCATCGGCTGCTGGTGGGTAAGCATCGTGGTGCTACTCTTCGTGGCTCAGGCCGTGACCTTCACCCTGCGCGCCAACCAGAACTACTACCTGACTGATGGTGCACTGCTCAATCAGTATCGTGAAATGTACGTTGAGCGCAGCAGCGAAATGGAAGCTGAAGCCAACGCCGAAATGATGAAGATCCAGCAGCGCAAAGCTGCCGACCTCCTTAACGAAGGAGAATATGAGAACGAAGTAATGAGCCTGCAGATGGCTGCCCGCGAAAATCAGGAAGCACTGCTCAAGTCATTCCAGAGCCTCATGAGCCTCGCTGAAACCCGCAAGTCGGCTGCAGCCGTTGAAGCAACAGCCACTGAGGAAGTTGCTCCCGTTGAGACAGTAACCGCCGAAGAGGCAGTAGAGGAAGTGATCGAATCCTACAACGAAGCTGATAACGAATAATCACACCCACTCATTCAACAAATATGGAACTCACAAAAACTGCTGACGGCCTGATGATCCCGGCCGCCGATTCCAAAATCCCCGAAGGTC
>CAZKRV010000014.1:0-21328 GCA_964555345.1 uncultured Bacteroides sp. | reverse complement strand
CCAGGACCCCAACATTAAAAGTGTTGTGCTCTACCAGCTGAGCTAGCGAATCAGGTTGTTTTCTTAATTGCGGTGCAAAGGTATGGGTTATTTTTGAATTGTGCAAATTTTTTTTAGCTTTTTACGCTTTTTTATGGTCAATGGAGGCTTTTTAGGGTAGGGATAGTAATTAATTTTGGTAGGGTGGGGGAATTTGGTTATCTTTGTTGCCTTATTAATTATCACATTTGGGACAAAGTATCGTTATGAAAGTTCTTTTACCCGCTTTCCGACAGGTGATGTTGGCCGTTGGTTCTGCTGTGGCAGTGTCAGGCTTAGTATCATCATGTACCGGAGATTCATTTGGTGATCCGGCTGGTGACGGTGGTTATATCCGCCTTTATGCCGATCTTAATTCACATGTTGATGAGTCTGTGGCTTCACGGGCCGCAGCAGACGCTTCAAACCTGATCACTGCTGATGATCTGATTCTTACCTTGAGCTCAGTTGACGGCAAGATCAGTCGTGTATACTCTTCGATCAATGAGTTTGACACTGATGAGCGTTTTGCTGCCGGTGAATACACGTTTGAGGCTGCTTATGGAGCTGCTGATGCTGAGGGCTTCGATGCTCCATATTATTATGGCCGCTGTGACTTTAATGTTAGCAACGGCCGTGTGACGGAGGTGAATCTGGAGGCTTCGCTTGCTAATTCTATGGTGTCGGTTGTGCCGACCGATGCTTTCAGAAAATATTTCGGTGATGATTTTTCGTCCACGCTCCATAGTGAAGGTGGCGCATATATCGAAATTGGGGCAGATGAAAATCGTGCCGCATATCTTCGTAGCGGAAATGTCACGATGACCACTTCGGTGACTCTGCCTGCCGGTTCTGATGTGACTCTTGAGGTTGGCTCTTTTGAGGCTGCACCGCGTACTCATTATGTAGTGACCCTTGATCTCGCCGATAGATTCGGTGATGCTGAGATCGTGATCACTTTCGATGAACGCACAGAGCTTGAACCTGTGTCGATCGTGCTTTCTCCGGAACTGGTCAATGCACCTGCTCCGTCTGTCACTCTTCAGTGCAACCCGGCGATTGAAGTCGTGATGGGCTGCGGGCCGTATGAGGGAGGAGACGTGCGTTTTGATCTTGTCGCTCCCGGCAAATTGCGTTCTCTGGTTATGACCACTACAGGTGCTCCTGAACTGGAAGCCGCCGGATGGCCTGCTGAGGTCGATCTTATCAAGGCAACAGAGGAGCAGCGTGCGGCAATGACTGCTCTCGGTCTGCGCGCTCCGGGTGTGACGATGGAGTCGCCGTCATTTGCTTCGGTTGTGCTGGCTGATGTGTTACACTTGTTGCGTGGCACCAAGGCCAGCTTCGCCTTGCGGGCCACTGACTGTCTGGGCAAGTCGTCCGAACCTGTCAGTCTGACTGTCGATATTGAGGAACGATATGCTGAATTACATGGCAGCGGCATCAGGGAGATCGGCATGATGGACGAGTCGATGTTTGTGACTCCTGAATATAACGGCGATTTTGACTTCAGGTTCTATATCGCCGAAACTGGTTCCGATGAGTGGACTGAAACACGTTTGATCGGTTTAGTCGACAACGGTATGGATTGTACCGGCTATGACGCTGAGATCGCCGTGCCGCTTGATTGGCAATCGTTCCGCGTGAAGATGGCCAATGACGTGTGTGAAAGTAATGTCCTTGACGTGCGCAGGAAGATGGCTCGTATCGATTTGTCGGCACCCTCTGGTGCCGCGTGGGCTACGATGGCTTATCTGACCGTGACCAGTGATGGACTTTCCGCCGATCAGCTTGCCAATGTGAAGTTGCAGGTGGCAGTCGGTGCCGGTGATTATTCTGAAGTTGCAGCTTCCTGCCAGTCTGACGGTACTTTCCTGCTTGCCGGCCTGCTCCCTTCGACCGAATATTCTGTAAAAGCTTCATTCGGACCTGCCGAATCACAGGCGGTATCATTTGTGACGGAGGCTGCAGCCGATGTGCCTAACGGCGATTTTGAGCAGCTCAAGGAGCCATTCAGCCTCAACCTGCAGCAGGGAGGTAAATGGACCATAACTGCTACGAGCAGCAGTACGCGATACTCCACAACTCTTGACCTCTCGGTCTGCGAGCCTGAAGGTTGGGCCACCACTAATGCAAAGACTTGTTATTCTGGTGCCTCCAACCACAATTCGTGGTATATGATCCCTTCAGTCTACAACACTACCCTGAGCTGGACTACCCATCAGCCCTCAGCTAAAGTCTGGGGTATAGGTCAGTCTGCATATAACGAAACACCAGACATTTATAAGGGCCTTGCTGCGGCCTCTGGGTCAAATGCCATGGTGATTCGCAATGTGGCCTGGGATTCTGCCGGAGCCTCGATCGCCGATGATGTCAAGACCGGTAACACTTCTTATTCAAACTATTATTGTTCCAAAGTGCCGGCGATCGCCAATCGTTCTGCCGGTAAGCTTTTCCTCGGAGAATACTCATTCGACGGGTCGGTCGAGAGCATCAATCAGGGTGTGGCTTTCGCATCGCGTCCGCTTGCGCTTTCCGGACAATATAAATATGTGCCTGATGCCAACGATCCTGACGAAGCCGCTGCGGTGACTGTCGAAGTGTTGTCGGGAGACGATGTGATCGGGCATGGATACGGTGAACTCAGCGCTTCGGCCGATTATGCCGTCTTCACTGTGGCTGTAGACTATACAATCACTGATCGCCGGGCTACCTCTGTCCGCATAATGCTCTCATCGAGTAACCATGAGGACGAGGCCGCGATAGCCACGACAAACTATTCCAACAAACTTGAATGCTGCTCGCGCGGAGCTGCTCTTACAGTCGATAATCTTAAGTTCAACTATTGATATGAAAACAACAGTAATCAAACATAGCGCGCTCAACATATTTGGTGTAGCCGCAATACTTGCCGCCGCCACTTCCTGTTCCGACGGAAAAGGGTTGCACTGGGGTGTGGTTGAACCGGATCACGGCACAGTATCATTCCGTGCCATGTCGGTAAACGTTGATACCGATGCGCCTACTGAAGGCCGTGCGGTCGACAACTCCATTGATGTCAGTGACTATATCGTGGAACTCCTCCGTGCCGACAACACTACCGTCGGCTCCTGGAGCTTCTCCAAAATGCCCGAGATACAAATCCTTCCCGTGGGTGAATATAAGGTCAATGTAATGTCCCACGCTGTAAAGCCTGCTGCTTTCAGTGAACCGCTCTATGCCGGTTCAAGTGCATTTGCGATTGCCGAGGGCGAGGTGCACAACGTTGGGACTGTGCTCTGCACCATGTCCAACATCAAAGTGACAGTTAATTTCTCTGACCTGCTTGTCTCGATGGCTGATGCATCGTCGGTAGTGACAGTCGAATCCGGTAACTCTTCTCTCAATTTCGGCCTTGATGAAGACCGTGCAGGTTATTTTCAGCATATCGAGGGTTCCTCCGTTCTTGTCGCTACTTTCAAAGGCAAGATCGCCGGCCGCACTGAAGAATTCCGCAAGGTTATCACTGACGTGAAGCCCGGCCATCACTATATACTCAATTATACGGTGAAAGGCGGCGGATTCATCACTCCCGCGGCTGTGACTCTTGATGCGACTGTCGATGGCGCCGAAGTTAACTTTGCAGTTGATCCTGATGACGAGTTGCTCGACGATTCTGATCGTCCAAGCGGAGGCCATGTTGATCCTCCTGTTAGCGACGATGCCATTACTTTCACTTCCTCCATGCTCAGCTTTACTACTCCTAACTCCACTGCAGTGGAAGAGGCTGTAGTCCTGATCCATGCAGATAATGGCATTGCCTCACTTGTTGTCGACATCATCTCCGAGCAGCTTACCGATGAAATGCTGACAGATGTAGGTCTTGCCGCACATTTCGACCTTGCTGCTCCTGCCCATCTCGAAGGCGCGCTCTTAGATCTCGGTTTCCCGGTAGGTGATGATGTGGTTGGTAAAACTGATATCCGCTTTGACATAACCCAGTTCATGCCGCTGCTCGAAATTTATTCAGGCACTCACCAGTTCCGTATCACGGTCACTGACTCCGTTGGGAAGTCCGATAACCGCACTCTCACCTTCAAAGTTGACTGAACCAAATGAACTGCAATAATTATATAATAGCGGCTTTGTCGCTTGCCGGCAGTCTGCTTGCCGTGTCATGTTCCGATTCAGATATGAACGAGACCGGAGGTTCCGGCACACTCTCTTTGTCTGCATCGCTCAAGATGCCTGCTGCTCTTGTCGCTGACGGGGCTTCTGCCGATTTGCCTGAGGCAGAATCACTGATGGTATGGATCAGCAATAATCGCGGTCTGATCCGCCGATACAATTCCGTGGACGAGATACCGCCATCTGTAACGTTACGGGCCGGACACTATGTGATCGAAGGCTGGGCAGGAGACTCTGTGCCGGCATCGTTCACCTCACGCTATTTCAAAGGTATCACCGACTGTGACATTGTGGCCGGTGGCAAAACCTCCGCAACGCTTGACTGCCGTATAGCTAATGCGGTGGTGACGGTGGCCTACACCGATGCTGTCGATGAGGTCATGACTGACTACTCCGTTGTCATATCCAATTCCGGCGGTGAATTGCTGTTTGAAGGACGTGATTCCCGCAAGGGCTACTTCATGCTGGCTACTGGCGAAACATCGCTTTCTTATACTATTACAGGCGTCAGGACCGACGGTGGTGGCGAATACACCCAGAGCGGTGTGATCACCGGAGTGAATCCCTCGACCGAATATGCCTTGACCATTGCTCCCGATGAGGTGAAGACCACAGATGGTGCCGCTTTCTTCAATGTCGCTGTTGATACTTCGACAATTGATGAAGAGATTGATATTGAAATCACCCTTTCGCCGGAAATTGTCGGTCAGGGCTTCAGTATTGCCGACGGAGTTCAGGCCGATCCCGGTGAATTCACTTCCGGCATTGTGTTTGATATCAATGCCTCGGCGGCGATTAAGTCTATGTCGGTTGGTTGTGCCGCATTTACCTCGGTATTTGGTAGCGAGACTGTAGATCTTTTTGCCATTACTCCTGAAGTCAGTGCGGAATTGGCTGCGGCCGGACTCACATCTACCTATAAATATTATGAAGACAATGATGTCGCCGAAGCATCTATAGCCCTTGCGCAGTCGCTGCTTAATACTCTGCCGGTAGGCGAGCATCAGTTCACCGTCATGGTCACTGATGCCAACGACAAAAGCAGTGTGGCTACTTTGCTTATAACTGTGGGTGGTGGCATTGAAGCTCCGGTACTTATTTCGGCCATTGATGGCTCAGGCGATGTCTGGGCTACTAAGGCCACCCTTCGTGGCCGTATCGTCATGCCTGATGAAGTCACAGCTCCAGGCTTCCGCTATCGTGCGGCAGGCACTGCCGGCTGGACCGATGTTGATGCCATTGTCGACGGTTCCGAATTCTCAGCCGAAATCACTGGTCTGATGCCTGGCACAGAATATGAATTCGTGGTCACCTCCGGAGATTATATCGGTACCGCTGTGCGTACTTTCACCACTGAGGCCGCATTGGCTATTCCTAACGGTGACTTCGAAATCTGGAGCAAGCCTTCCAAGGCTTATCTTCTGGCTCCTTCGGAAAGCGAACGCTTCTGGGATACCGGTAACCATGGCTCCGCAACCATGAATAAGAATATCACCACTCCAGAATCGTCAATAAAACATGGTGGACAGTATTCTGCCAAACTCTGCTCGCAGTTTGTTGGTCTCGGATCTATTGGCAAGTTTGCTGCCGGTAATGCTTTCGTTGGTCAGTATCTAGGCACTGATGGCACCGACGGCATCATCGGTATGGGCCGTCCGTTTGCTTCGCGTCCGTCATCTCTCCACGGTTATGTTCGTTATGAGCCGCAGACCGTTAATTACAGTACTGTCGCTGAGCTTCCCAAGGGGCAGATGGACAAAGGTGTGGTTTATGTGGCACTGATTGCCGATGCCGAACTTGAAGAGTACAACGGAACTTACTGGCCGTTTGTTATCAAGACCAAAGAATCGCAGCGCAGACTCTTCGACAGAACCGATCCCAGAGTCATAGCTTTCGGCGAAATGGTACTTGACAGTGCCACCGAAGGTTCGGACCTTATTGAATTTAATATTCCGATTGAATATTACCGCACCGATGTCAAGGCTGCATATCTCATGCTGGTTTGCTCCGCAAGCTACTATGGTGACTTCTTCACCGGTGGTCCGTCGGTCATGTATATTGATGACTTTACATTCAATTACTGATGAATCCGGTACTTATAGTTCTTCCGATCCTATCTATACTGATGTTCGATCTCGGCCTCACACTTCGTGTGGCCGATTTCGGTATGTTGCGACGTGCTCCGTTGCCTGTGCTTCTCGGCCTTATTGGGCAAATAGTGATGCTTCCGCTCATAGCGTGGGCGCTTATAATACTGTTTCACTTGCCTGACCATCTGGCGTTGGGCCTGATGCTGATAGCCTGCTGTCCCGGTGGTTCGTCAAGCAATGTATTTTCTGCATTGGCCGGTGGCGATGTGGCCCTTTCGGTCAGTCTCACGGCGTTCAGTTCCATCATCACACTTTTCACTATTCCACTGCTCCTTGGCGGCATGGTTGAACTCCCACTCTTCAATCTGGTCATGCAGAATGTGGTACTGGTGCTTGTTCCCGTTGGAATAGGTATGATTGTGGCTGTATTGGCGCCGCATGAAGCGAAAAAGATCCATTCTGTGGTTGGGCGGCTTGCTTTCCCCGCCCTGATGCTGCTGATCGCCATCTTCTTTGCTGTTCATCACGCCACGATTTTTGATAATTTCTCTGTTGTCGGCCCGTTGGTGAGCATGCTTCTGCTTCTATCCATGTTTGCTGGTGCTCTGCTGTCTTACATTGGTCGTCTTGACTCCATAAAGCGGCGTACTCTTGTGATCGAGGTGGGCATGCAGAACTCCGCCCAGGCCATTGCCATGGCTTCATCTCCGTTGGTTTTTGCTGACGATAACCTGGCTATTCCCGCAATAGTCTATGCCCTGATGATGAACGTGGTGCTTCTGCTTTACGTGGCTGTCTATCGTTATGAACCGCTTAAGCGTCTGCGAGTGTTCTAACATTTCATCACTTTGTGGCGTTTAAAGCATTGATATGATAATTGCCCTTCTGCTCATACTGATAATAGTACCGGTGGCTACCGTAGCACTCAATCGCTCCGACCGTTTCGGCCGCTACTTGTCGCATCTTTCATCTCGTCTGTCTCATCGGCAGCATGATGACTCTGTCCCTGCTGAAGAAGAGGATAAAGAGTCAGTTGCTATTGTGCCTGATATTGAAACTGTGTTTCAGTCCGTGATGGCCAAACTGCAGGTCACTCCGTCGGTTATGCCCAATAGTGCCAATGATGCCGATGATGACACCGGAGCCACGTTCGAGTATCAGGGTGGGCATTTTGTAGCGATGTTTCGCAAGACTAAGACCGACCCGTTTGAAAACAGTATGTCGATTTCATACTTCAATTGCTATTCGGTGTCGGCCGAACATGTTGATCGAGTCGGCGAATTGGCTAATATTGTCAATAACCTAATGATGCCGGTAAAATGCACCTATGCTGATAATCCGGAGGAAGGTGATGTGTCATTTAGTCTGCATGCTACTGGGATACGTCTCTTTGCCGACGATGAAGCCTCGGTAGAATATATGCGTTCGCTGCTGCTTTGCTTCTTTCGCCTGCAACGCATGCTTTTTGAACGATTTGAATCACTTAAAGGCAATGCGCCGTCAAGTGCTGAGGCAGATCGCCTTATCTTTGGCCACCAGCTTTATGCGTTGAGTCGCATGGAAGTTACCGAGCAGCCCGGACCCTTTGCTGATCCGTTGTGGCATCCGTCGCATCTCACTGTTGGTGAGTTTGTGCATATGCTGTTTGGTGTTACTATCGGTGATGATGTGGTCATGACTGTCAACGGTGTGCGGTTTTCCGATAATCTTGCCGAAATTTCGTCTGCTCCGCTTCTCGCTTCGGTGGTGGAGGGCGAAGGCCCCGATGCTAAACTTATCGCTGAGGCTTCATACATATCCATTCGGTCGCGTGTGCGCGAAAATCGTGAGATCCTGATCTCACTTCGGGCCGAACGCATAGACGAGCGGTTGATAACCGTACGCGTCAACGCCATGCTCTCCGGACTACCGGTCGCTCCGTTCCGTGCTCCCGCATCGGAAGAAACGGCTGCACGGTCGCGCACCGTTATTCTCGGAGTGCCATGTGTGACTGAAGAAGCATTTCTGGCCGAGGCCAAATATATGGCAGATGAACTCGGTCTGTTGGAAAAGTGTAAAAATCCGGATGCAGCCTATGCATTGTATTGGGGTAAACTGCTGTATACCGACAGCCGCTTCGTTGAAGCACTGCATTACCTGACCAACGCTTACGGTGCACTTGCTCCGCTTATGGAGCATCCTGAAGAACAGAGCCAGGCCACGTGCGAGACTTTCTATGAAGTCTGCTATTTCCTGGGAGTGGTCAACTGCGCTCTCTCTCGATTCCATTCGGCATACTATTACCTTGACCTGATCGTCAATCAGCATCGTGTGATGTGGACTGAACAATATGTGCTGTGCCTGATGGCGCTCCATGATCCCCGATGCCCTTCGATGATTGCCGGTCTGCTTGAAAATGTGCGCAAGCAGCGTGACGATACTGAAGAATCGGACTCCGATGCGGCCATGCAGCTCAATTCCTTCATTCAGTTCCTCGAGCGTCAACTCATAGTGCTTGACATTCGCGAGGGCAAGATTGAAGAAGCGCGACGTTCGCTCACCGAACTGCTTGCGGCTGATCCCGACAATTCATTCGCCCTGTATTGGCTCGAGCAGCTGCCACAACAATAAGAATATACATTAAACCAATCAATATCAATTCATGCCAACTCTTTCATCGCGCGGCATAGCCATGCCGGAATCGCCGATCCGTAAGCTCGTGCCATTGAGCAATGCCGCGAAGGAACGCGGTACACACGTGTATCATCTCAACATCGGTCAGCCTGATTTGCCCACTCCGCAGGAAGGCCTTGACGCATTGAAACACATTGACCGCAAGACCCTCGAATACTCTCCCTCTGAAGGTCTGCTCTCTCTGCGGCAGAAACTCAAGAAATATTATGACAAGTTCAATATCAATGTAGACGTTGACGATATCATTATTACCTCAGGTGGCTCGGAGGCTGTGTTGTTTGCATTTCTGGCATGTCTTGATCCTGGCGACGAGATTATTGTGCCCGAACCGGCCTATGCCAACTATATGGCATTCGCCATATCGGCAGGAGCAAAGATTGTGACGGTTCCCTCGACGATTGACGATGGTTTCGCTCTGCCTTCGGTCGAGGAATTTGAGAAGCTGATCACTCCGCGCACCAAAGGTATACTCATCTGTAATCCCAACAATCCTACGGGCTATCTCTACACCATGAAAGAGATGATTCAGCTCCGTGATCTTGTCAAAAAATATGATCTTTACCTCTTCTCCGACGAGGTATATCGAGAATTCTGCTACACTGGCGCACCATATATATCTGCATTTCATCTGCCCGGAATCGAAGAACAGGTTGTGCTGATTGACTCAGTGAGCAAGCGCTATAGTGAATGCGGCATACGCATCGGCGCTATAATCACAAAGCACAAGGAGCTTAAGAAGTCGATTATGAAATTCTGTATGGCTCGTCTTAGTCCGCCTCTGCTCGGTCAGATCGTGGCCGAGGCATCGATAGATGCCTCGCCTGAATACATGCTGATGAACTACAATGAATATGTGGAGCGTCGCAAATTCCTGATCGACGGCCTTAACCGTATCCCAGGATGCTATTCGCCCATACCCATGGGCGCGTTCTACACTGTCGTGTCGCTGCCGGTTGACGATGCAGACCGTTTCTGTGAATGGTGTCTGCGTGACTTCAGCTATGAAGGTGCCACAGTGTTTATGGCACCTGCATCTGGCTTCTATACCACCTCAGGCAGCGGACGTAACGAAGTGCGCATGGCCTATGTGCTCAACAAGGAAGATCTCGGTCGTGCTCTCAAGGTGCTTGCCGAAGCTCTTAAAGTCTATCCCGGACGCACAATATAATTATCTCACTATTTTTTCACTAATCAATCACTCCTTATTTATGACCACAGCAACCCTCCGTAGGCTGCTGGCTTCGGCCGCCATTGCCTCGATCGGAGCTGCATCAGCAGCAGCTGCCGATGCCGACGTTGCCACTCCTGTAGTGCGCAGCATATCGGCCAAAACAGGCTCTTTCACCACTTCTGAAACCTGGAATCAGGTATGGAAGAGCAATGATACTGATCCCGGTGTGACACTCACTGCCGGACGTAAGGACATGGGCTATGCATCGGACGGAACCGGCCTGGATCTGCGTGAAGGTACGGCGTTCAGCTCGCACTATACCATCACTGCCTCCGATGGCTGGCGTGTCAGCTCTTTCTCCCTCACCTTTCGTGGCAACAATGCCGCCAATCCTGTGACCGTCACTGCTGCCGGACAGACTCTTGTGAGCAGCACCACAGAAGATATCACTTTGACTGTTACCGACATCAGCGAATATGAGTCGGCTTCATTCACTCTTGCAGGCAAGAATCAGGGTATATCCACCCGAGAGTTTACCGTCACTATGGTGCCGGTGCTTCCTGAACCTTACACCGAGGTGTCTATCGACATGAATGCCGGTGACTTCACTACTTCAGGCGTCTGGAAATCGCTGTGGCGCACTTCAGCTGACTCCGATAAGCCTGTGTTCCTTTCTTCGGAAAATGGCTCGACCCATGGTGGAGCATCAAACATGACTGTTGCTGCCGATGGTGTGAATTTCGACTTGCGCGAAGGTGCAGCCAAGACCTCAGACTATAACATTTCCACTGCCGGAAGCTGGCGCGTCAGTGGTTATGAGATCACCTTTATTGGTAATGATGCGTCCAACCCTGTAACAGTGAGCGGCGGGGGCAAGAGCGTTGTTTCTTCGGCTACCGAGGAGCGCACCCTTCTGGTCGAGAACGTTGCCTACGGCTCTAAAGCTACTTTCAATCTGTCTGGTAACAATCAGGGCATCACCACCACGTCGTTTAAGGTGCACCTTACAGCGACTTCGCCGGAAGAGCGTGGTGTGTGCGTGTTCCCCTATTCAGGCTCGATCCCGTATAGCACCGTCTACCGTATCCCTACCGTGGCCTATGTGCCTGCCGGACCGCGTGCCGGACGACTTGTTGCTGTCAATGATTTCCGCCCTTGTGGCGCTGATATCGGCTATGGCGAGGTTGACCTTCACATATCGCTGAGCGATGACGGCGGTTACACTTGGACTGCCCCGGCTGATCCGGTCGATGCTCAGGGGCGTCATGTGGCCGATGGTGACGGACAGGGATCTCCGGCTACCAGTAATGAAAACCGTGACTGTGGCTTCGGTGATCCGGCCATTGTAGCTGACCGTGAAACGGGCGCACTGCTCATGCTTGGCGTGTGCGGACGCATACCTATTGGCTCCGCTACCCGTGCCATACCTCAGGGTCTGGCCACATGGACCAGCAATGATGGTGGCGAAACGTGGACGCAGTGGAAAGACATCACCGAAGACATTCTCACTCAACTTGACAATAACTGCGAATACGGTGCCGTCGACGGACTTTTCTTCACCGCAGGCCGTATGGTGCAGAGCCGCTATGTGAAAGTCGGTTCGCACTATCGTGTCTATGTTGTGGGTGGTGGTCGTTCGGCTTCGCGTGTCGACACTCAGTGCTGGGTGTTCTATACCGATGACTTTGGCCAGAGCTGGCACATACTCGGTGATCCCTATAAACCTGCTCTCACTACCGGTGGTTCCGAACCCAAGTGCGAGGAACTTCCCGATGGCTCTGTCCTATTTAGCGGACGCGTTGGCGGAGGCCGCAATTTCAATGTGTTTACATATACTGATTATGAAAAAGCCAAAGGCTTCTGGGACAATGCTAAGTTTGGCAAGATGGTGACCGGCGCCGCATCATGTAACGGTGACGCATTGATTGTGCCTGTGGCTGATAAGAATTCCGGCGAGGGCGCATACCTGCTGCTGCAGAGCATTCCGCTGCATCCCTCATCGCGTGTCAATGTCGGTGTTAACTACAAGGTTCTCTCCAATGGTTATGACCACTTCGGTTCGGCTGAAGCTGTGGCTTCAGACTGGGACGGCTCATATCAGGTTACGAATCTTCCCTCGGCTTATTCCTCGTTGGTGCAGCTCCCTGACGGTAAGATCGGCTTCATTTATGAGGAAGACACATTCGGCCGTGATTACTCCGAGGTGTATCGCATCATGACTGTCGAGGAGATTACACATGGCCTATACACCTATGCCGCCGATACTGACCTGGCCACCGCGCTGCGGCTCACCCGTGAACTCGTCGACGGTAAGCTTGCCAAGGCCCATAAGGACTATTCCTCCCGCACCGAGCATCTCGAAAACCTCGACAAAGCTGCCGATCTGTTCAAATCTTCCCCCTCCGATGACACATATCTGGCATTCAACCGCGCTCTGCTTGCCATTATCAACAACACTTCAGTCGCTCTTGATCAGGTTAACACGGTGACTGACACGGAAGAGAGCGAACGCCTGTTTGACCTGCTCGGACGTCCCATTTCGTCGCCCCGTCGCGGTCAGCCCTATGTGAGCACCGCCACACGCCGTATCAGCGTCTGCGCTGAATAAGGGATAAATACCTGCGCTATATACTATAATCGCCATCGGTGGAGAAACTCTCCTTCACCGATGGCGATTCTGTATTGTTATTTCTGTAGATGATTCAGTATGTCATCAGCTGATGACACTTTTATTATAGAGGTGTCGCAATTTAGCCATGTCACCTGCTTTTTGGCATACACGCGCGTGTTCTTCTGTATGCGGGCTATGGCCGTCGTACGGTCCATTACACCGTCGAAGTATGCAAACATCTCTTTGAGTCCTACGGTGTTGAGCGAATTGAGTGCCCGCTTGTGGTAAACCGAGCGGGCTTCCGCCTCAAGCCCCTGCTCCACCATTATCTCGACACGTCTGTTTATCCGGTCAAAGAGTTCTTCGCGCGGCATGATCATGGCAAACTTCACCACAGTGAACGGACGCTCCTTGCGTCGCCCTGTGCGCAATTCGGAATATTTTCTTCCCGATTCGCGTATGATCTCCAGAGCGTGAATCAGCCGGCGGTGATTGGATAGGTCGGCAATAGCCAGGTATTCCGGATCAAGCCGCTCAAGCTCGTTGTGTATAGCTGCCAGGCCGCCGGTTTCATAGAGCGCGAGGACTTCGGCCCTTACGCGCTCCGACACAGTGGGAAGATCGTCCAAGCCATGGGTCACAGCGTCGATATACATCATCGAGCCTCCGCACATCACGGCATAATCATCTCCCTCTCCGCGCAACTTGCCGATCAGGTCCAGCACGTCGGCTTCATACTGTGCCGCGCTGTAATATTGTTCCGGGTCGAGCGTACCTATAAAATGATGACGCACTGTCACCATTTCGGCAGCTGACGGAGCTGCGGTGACAATCGGTATGCCACGATATATCTGCCGCGAATCAGCCGATATGATGTCGCACCCCAGATGCGTGGCCACCTTGATGGCCGCCGCTGTCTTGCCCGCCGCTGTCGGGCCTGTGATTACTATTAGTGTGAATTTGTCGTTCACATTCCGGTCATGTCTAACCATTTGCCGGCTGGCCAGCGCCAGCTGTCAAGCACTGCCTCGTCCATGATCTTGTCGCTCCACACCATCAGGATCGACCCCGGTTCTCCGGCTTTGATGCAGTTGGCATAGCCGGTGGGCACGCACACCACCTCGCTCTTTTGGTCAGACACCTTAAATATTTCCGGTTCCAGATCTTCCGACGGGTTCTCCCAGTCATCGATCTTTACGAATGCCAGAGTGAATGATCCCTTGATGCAGTGAAACCACTTGCGCTCATTTTGATGGCCGTGCCAGCCGCGCACTACCGATGCGTCAGGGTGGTGAATCGTGTAAGCTCTGCGTACACCTTCCAGATGGAAATTATTGAGCGAGGAGATCTGCCCACGGTGGTCATGAAATATTTCACCTTCTATTTTGGTAACCATGATATGCTATTTGATGTGATTTTGAGCCTGCAAAAATAGCTATTCCCACGAATATCTCCAAAATAATACACAAATTATGGGTAAATGTGCAATTTTTTGCCGTATTTAGTAGGAATTACGCAAAAAAAGTCGGATATTTGCATTCGTTTTAACTATCATTTGCAAACTAACCATAATAATAAATGGAAAGCATAACAGGCTTCAAGGAGCTAACAGACCGTTTTCGTGCGCTCGAGAGAGTGTGTCGTGTCGTCGTTGTATGTCCTGACGATGAACCTACAGTCGAGGCCATGCAGCGTTGCCTTGAGCAGACTCGTGTTAAATTTATAGTTGTGACTAAGGGAAACCCTCTGCCTGAAGTCCTTTGCGGAAGCGACAGGATCACAGTCAGGGAGTGTGTCGATGCAGATGCTGCGGCTGCTTGTGCCGTCAGTTTGATCCGTGCGGGCGAGGCCGATGTGCTCATGAAGGGCAACATCAATACTGACAACCTGCTGCGTGCTGTGCTCAACAAGGAGTGCGGTCTGCTCGAACCGGGAGGTGTGATGGCTCATATCGCTGTAGCCGAAGCTCCCGCATATCACAAGTTGATCGTATTCAGTGATGCGGCCGTGATACCCCGTCCGGAATTGAACCAGTTCCGCGCTATGGTGCGCTATGACGTGGAAGTGTGCCGTAAACTCGGAGTCAAGGATCCGAAAGTCGCCCTGATCCACTTCACGGAAAAGGTTAATCCTAAGTTCCAGCACACTGTAGACTATACCACCCTTATTGCAGAGGCAGAGGCCGGGCAGTTTGGTCCGGGTGTGGTGCTCGGTGGCCCGATGGACGTCAAGACAGCGTGTGATCCTCACAGTGGAGACATCAAAGGTATTGTTTCTCCTGTCTGCGGTGATGCCGATGCTCTTATTTTCCCTAATCTGGAAGCGGCCAACACATTTTACAAGACTCTTGTGCTGTTTGGACGCGGACGCGTGGCTGCCATGATCGGTGGCACGACTGCGCCTGTTGTTGTCCCTTCGCGCGCCGACTCCGGTGAATCAAAATTCCTTAGTCTTGCTCTTGCCTGTGTGGCAGGTCCCAACAATTGAAAAGTCACAAACATGCGTATTTTTGTAATTAATCCGGGCTCAACTTCCACCAAGCTCGCTCTCTATGACGGAGCCGACAATCTTGTGTGGAATCATACCTTGAGTCATTCGGCTGAAGAACTGGCACACTTCGCTCACCCCATCGATCAGTTGGAGTATCGTATGAAAGCTCTCTACGAGGCTATCGCTTCGGCTGGTATAGAGCCTGAGTTCGATGCCGTGATAGCGCGCGGAGGTCTGCTCAATCCCACTCCGGGTGGAGTCTATATAGTTAATGATGACATAAAACATGACCTTATACACTCCCGTCATGAGCATGCTTGCAACATCGGTGCCATTATGGCCGATGAACTTGCAGCAGCTTGTGGTTGCCCTGCATTGATCGCTGATCCGGAGGTGGTGGACGAACAGATGCCGGAGGCACGTATCACAGGCCTGCCTGATCTGCCACATATCAGCATATTTCACGCCCTCAATAGTAAAGCCGTGTCGCGCCGGTATGCTGAGTCTTTAGGTCGTCGCTATGAGGATATGAACTTGATCATTGTGCATCTTGGTGGTGGCATCTCTGTCGGTGCTCACTGTCATGGCAAGGTGATTGATGTCAACAATGCCTTAGCTGGTGACGGACCTTTCTCTCCAGAACGTGCCGGCACACTCCCCGCCGATCAGCTGGTGGATCTGTGCTTCAGCGGAAAATACACGCGCCGTGAACTCAAGCGCATGCTCAACGGCAAAGGCGGTTTGGCCGCATGGCTTGGCACCACAAACGTGGCAGACATCGCTGCACGTGCCGAGCGCGGAGAGAGCCCCTATAAGGAAGTGCTCGATGCCATGCTCTACGGTGTGAGCCGTGAAGTCGGCTCGCGTGCGGTGGCTCTGCGCGGTAGCGTCGATGCCATCATTCTCACAGGTGGCATAGCTCACAGCAAATATTGTACTGACAAGATCACAGAGTGGATTGACTGGATTGCTCCGGTAGTGATCCGTGCCGGTGAAGATGAACTTGGCTCTTTGGCCGACAATGCATATCGTTTCCTCAAAGGTTCTGCCACTCCGCGCACCTACACTTCTTCGGCTCTTGCTCACGCCACCGAATAATCGGTTATCTAATATATAAAGCATCGGCTGCAATTTCCCGAAAGAGAGTTGCAGCCGATGCTATGTATTTATGTCTGCTGTTTTAGTCTTTGTTGATGTAGTCAGCGGGGATTGTAGAGGCGCTGCCATCGCGCTTGGCGAAGTAGTGCGGCGACATGATCTCTACACCGGCCTCGTTGAATATATCCTGAATATTCTGATGCAGATCCGACATGATGTCGCCCAGACGGTCGGCGTCCTTGATATAGGCGTTGATCTGGTAGCATGGATAGTAGTCCTGCAACTCAGTTTCGAGCACAAACGGTTTCGGGTCTTCGAGTACTCCGGGAGTGATGCGGGCCGCATTGATCAGCAGCTGGTGAACCTGCCGCCATGGCACGTCGTAACCTATGCTGACGGTGGTGTGTATGATCAGTCCGAACTGTCGTGCCGATGCGCTGTAGTTGACCGTGTGTGATGACATGATGAAAGAGTTAGGTATGGTCACCACCTCATTTTTTGGTGTGCGCAGGCGAGTCACAAACGGGGTCTTCTCAATCACATTGCCGGTGGTGTCGTTGAGTTTGATGCGGTCGCCGAGCTTGAAAGGACGCATATAAGTGATGACAAGTCCGGCGATGATGTTGCCTATCACGGTACTGGATCCGAGTGAGAGTATCAGGCCGACAAACACTGAGATGCCTTGAAATACGCCTGAGTTCGAGCCAGGCAGATAGGGATATATCATCGCTATCATGAAGGCATAGAGCAGAAAGCGTATTATGTTGAATGTAGGCTGTGCCCAGTCTGGATAGAAGCCGGAGATCTTCAGCTTTTCATTTTCAATCTCTGTAGCGATATAGTGTATACCCTTGATGATATACTTGATGCAATACCAGATCACCAGAATGATAAACAGGTTCGGTATATATTCTCCGATCGACACGAGCACCATCTTGATTGGCTCGATGATATATGAGAATATGGTCAGCGCCAGTTTTTCGGTCTGCGGGAATATGGCGAACAGGATTGGTACGCTGAACATCAGCTGTATCAGCAATACGATATATCGCAATATATTGCTGAAAAATATCAGTATGCGTCCCTGCTGACGGGTGTTGAGCAGTTCATAGTCGCGGAGTATTATCGGTTTCAGGCGCTGCTGCTTGAAGTGAATGATCCGGCGGCGCAGTTTGCGAAACAAATAGTTCGTCAGCTTGAACAGCAGATACTGTATGAGCAGCACCAAGATGAACAAAGCCGCACGTTTGGCTATCTGTAATATATTGAAATCATCTTTCAGGTCATTGATCTTGTCGGCCAGTATCGGTACGTAGCATTCGGCCAGTTCCTGACGTGACACTCCTTGCCAAAGCGCGTCCTGATCTGTGATGCTGATGATTACCTTGCTGCCATACATTATATCTATATAGCTGTCATTGTCAAGCGTATGAATAGTATCGCGGTGCAGGCTGCTGTCCTTGCTGATTTTCATGAGTGCGTCACAGACCATGTCTGCACGGTCAAAAGCTGAGTAGCCGCCTCGCTCGGCATATAGTGTAAATAGGGTATCGTTGTCTACCACTACCGGGACTCCCTTGGTGAATTCTCTGAGTGAGTCTATGCAGTGGCGCTGATCGGCCAGTTTGAGTGAGTCAGCCTGTTGTCTCTGGTTGCGTACGTTATCAAGCTCAGTCCTCAGCAGCATTTCGTTAAGCCTCATCTCCTGCAGCTGTAGCTCCATTTCCTGAAGCCTGACAGAATCCTGCTGGTATCGCCTTCCGGTGCTCAGTGTGTCGGAGTCACCGGTTGATTGAGCGTGCGTCTGGGACCATGATGTAAGCAGCCCTATGAATATGAGCAATAAGATATTGATATGTTTCATGACGTTTTTTAATTGTAGCCACAAAGTTAGCTATTTTTCTTCCTATTGCAAAACGGGACTGCACTACGGAAGTCGTGGTTATTGTGACTTCCGTAGTGCAGTCCCGTCAGTGTCAGTTCCCTTGCGAGGAATTATTCTGGCAGCCGGTTGGTTGCGGTGTCGGGAAACACCAGCTTAGGTTGTATGGCGGCTCCTTCTTCAGGAGTGACAAGGGCATATGACATGATTATGACCACGTCACCCTGATGCACTTTGCGGGCGGCTGCTCCATTAAGGCATATCACCCCGCTGCGGGCCGGACCCGGAATAGCGTAGGTGTCGAATCGCTCGCCGTTATTGTTGTTAACGATGAATACCCGCTCGCCGGCAATGATTCCTGCAGCTTCCATCAGAGCGCTGTCAATGGTGATGCTGCCGATATAGTCAAGATTGGCTTCGGTGACGGTGACGCGGTGAATTTTTGATTTCAGTACTTGAATTAACATATTATGAGTTGATGTGTGTAGAGAGCGAATCAAGCGAATTTGATATTGTCGATCAGGCGCACGTCTCCGGCATAGACAGTGACACAGCCGACGGGCTGTGCGCTTTGTGACCATTCAGTGATCGGCAGGCATGTCGGACCGTCGACAATTTGGAAGTATTCTGTTTCAAGTCCGTCAATCGTGTTGATCTCTTCAGTGACCCACGTGGTGGTCTCGGCGGGTGTGTGAGTCTTGGCGTAGTCCACGGCGGCGGCAAGCACACGGTGTATGTTGGGTGCGGCTTGTCGCATTTCCGGAGTCAGGCGCACGTTGCGGCTGCTCAGGGCCAGACCGTCGTCCTCGCGCTTGATGCTGACGGGCACTATCTCCAGATCGAAGCCTTCGAGCGCCACCATGCGGCGGATCACAGCGATCTGCTGAAAATCCTTTTCGCCGAAATAAGCTCGGGTGGGTATGGCCATGTCAAACAATCGGCTCACCACCTGGGCCACTCCGTTGAAGTGGCCGGGACGCATTTTACCTTCCATCACTTCTGCTACCGGACCGAGATCAAATACGCGGGTGTCAGGTTCCGGATACATTTCCTCGACCGTGGGCACGAAGGCTACGTCGACTCCTGCTGCCTCAAGAAGAGCCAGATCTGCTTCCTCGGTGCGGGGATAGGTGCGCAGGTCGTCGGGGTTATTGAACTGGGTTGGGTTGACGAACACACTAACGGCCACAACGTCGTTGGCGGCGCGGGCTGCATTGACCAGACTCATATGGCCGGCATGGAGCGCACCCATGGTGGGTACGAATCCAATCGTCTTTCCGCTACGGCGCTCCTCGGCGCAAAAACGGCGGAATTCATCTGCTTTGCGGATAACTTTCATGTTGTAATCTGAAAATTCGGCGCAAAGTTAGCCATTATCTCGCTTTTTTACGCTACCTTTGACTTGAAATTTTCAATTATGACACAAGAATTTGCTTCAACACTGCTCGAAAATGCCGTAACAGAGCTGTCAAGACTCCCCGGAGTGGGGCGCAAGACGGCTTTGCGTCTGGCTCTGCATTTGCTCCGTCAGCCCGAGGAAAGTTCTATGGCGCTTGGGCGTTCAATCATTGAAATGCGCAGTGGCATACGCTACTGCTCGGTGTGTCACAACATCTCGGAAACCGAAGTGTGTCCAATCTGTGCGTCAACCAACCGTGACTCGTCGACCGTCTGTGTGGTTGAGTCGGTGAAAGATGTGATGAGCATAGAACGCACAGGCCAGTTTTCAGGACTCTACCATGTGCTCGGTGGCGTAATCTCGCCTATGGACGGCATCGGCCCCGATCAGCTCGAAATTGACTCTCTTGTCGAGCGAGTGAAGCAGGGTGGGGTGCGCGAGGTGATTCTGGCTCTGAGCGCCACGATGGAGGGTGAGACCACTGATTTCTACATATTCCGCCGACTTGGCGCGCTTCCGGTGGAGGTGACGCAGCTGGCGCGCGGTGTGTCGGTCGGCAATGAAATAGAATATACCGATGAAATAACTCTGGGGCGTTCGCTTATCAACCGCACCCCGTTTGACCAGTCTTTCCGCCGATGAAACGTGTTACCTTACGCGCCGTTGAGCCTGAAGACCTCGACGCTCTCTACCGATATGAAAACGATACGGAGTTATGGGCCGTAGGATCGACTCTGGCCCCATATTCCCGCAAGCAGATTCATGACTACGTGGCTACATACTCTGCCGATATATATGCGGAGCGTCAGCTGCGGCTCATGGTGACCGATGCCGACACGGGCGTCACTGTAGGCACTGTCGATTTGACCGACTTTTCTCCTGCCGACATGCGCGCTCAGGTCGGAATACTCATTGATACGCCGTTTCAGCGTATGGGTTACGGCAAGTCCGCGCTCGAAACTCTGCTGCATTACTGTCGCGTCACGTTGCAGCTTCATCAGGTCTATGCCATAGTCCCGGCGGCCAATGAAGCGTCAATGCGTCTTTTTCGCAGTTGCGGGTTCCGCACTTCTGGCCGGTTGCGCTCCTGGCTGCGCCGGGCCGGATCCTATTCTGATGCCATTATCTTCCAGAAATTAAACAATTAGCCTCCTGGTGGCGTTTCAGTTATATGTATAAAGTAGTTTTTAGCATATTTCTGGCCGCCACAGCATTGGTACTTGTGTCGAGCCATAGTAGCGCTTACACCGCCGGGGGGCGACACTCTGCGTCAGCCGAACTTCCTGACGCGATAGTCCACGACAGCGGCACTATCCGCACTTCAGACCTTGCGCCCGAGGGCGGTCGCGTGGCGGTGACGCTCTGGAGCAGCGACAATGCTGCTTCCCGTCTGGCCAACGCCGAGATGGCGATGATGGCGCGCCGCGATCCCGGTCTGACCCATGTCGGCATAAACGTTGACCGCTCACCGGCAATGTTTCGTGAGATACTCCGCCGGGATAGACTTGACTCCGACTCCCTGCAGCTGCATGTATCAGGCACTGAAGCGTCAAAACTCATGTCGGCCATTGGCTATTCCACTGTGTTCAGCCGCTGACCGGCAATTAAATGAAAGTAAGCGCCCGGCACGCGTATTATTCGTGCGCCGGGCGCTTACTTTATGTCATTATAAAAAAAGAAAAAGAGGGGCGCTCACGCGTGCCTCTCTCTCCATTCATCACATTATGCT
>CAZKRV010000013.1:0-21722 GCA_964555345.1 uncultured Bacteroides sp. | reverse complement strand
CCTGAAAGAGGATTTTGCCCTCGAAGAGCAGATAGGCGCGGTCGGTGATCGAGAGCGTCTCGGGAGCGTTGTGGTCAGTGATAAGTATGCCGATATTCTTCTCTTTCAGTTTATAGACCACAGCCTGAATCTCTTCCACGGCAATGGGGTCTACGCCGGCAAACGGCTCATCAAGCATGATAAACGCCGGATTGATGGCCAGGCATCGGGCTATCTCCGTGCGTCGGCGCTCACCGCCGCTGAGGCGGTCACCCAGATTCTTGCGCACCTTCTGGAGGCTGAACTCAGTAATAAGCCTTTCAAGCTCGGCTCGGCGGGCAGTTCTGGACTTCAGGTCATGGCGCATCTGCAACACGGCCATGATATTGTCCTCGACACTCAGCTTCCGAAACACCGATGCCTCCTGCGCCAGATAGCCGATGCCATGCTGCGCGCGCTTATAGACCGGATATTTCGTGATGTTGAGATCATCGAGATAAATATCGCCTTCGTTGGGAGTGATCAGTCCCACTGTCATGTAAAACGTAGTGGTCTTGCCCGCGCCGTTAGGTCCGAGCAGGCCCACGATCTCACCCTGTGTCACGTCAATGCTCACATGATTGACCACAGTGCGGCGGCCATAGGTCTTTACAAGGTTTTCAGTGCGCAGTATCATTTCTTTACAGCATTTAATCGGCTTGGGGTTTAATTTTTCTGCAAAAATACAATTTTCCGTCCAAAAATCCGCCATTTAAGGAAAATTTGCAAAGTTTCAACTAAATTTTAACGCCTAATCCACAATAAATTCGTAACTTTGAACGCTTAAAAATAACAATATTACATTACCTGAATCATGGAAACTACTCTCGTCATACTCAAGCCCTCGGCTGTGCTCCACGGATATGTCGGCCAGATTGTAACCCGCTTTCAGCAGAAAGGTCTGGTGATCCGAGGCATGAAGATGATGCAGCTCTCCGAAGAGTTGCTCCGTGAACATTATGCCCACCTTGTTGACCGTCCGTTCTTCCCCGACCTGCTCCGCTCGATGCAGGCCTCACCGGTGATCGTGATGGCCCTGTGGGGCAACGATGCAGTGGAAGTGGTGCGTCTGATGACCGGTGCCACAAACGGCCGCAAAGCTCTGCCCGGAACCATTCGCGGCGACTTCAGCATGAGCGGTCAGGAAAACATAATCCACGCCTCGGATTCGCCCGAGAATGCCGAAATCGAACTGCGCCGATTCTTTAATCCCGGCGAAATCTTCGACTACGTGCCCACCTCGATGAAATATACCTACGAGCCGGCCGAGATGAAGTAATCGCGACCGACAAAACCGTAATAAACCAGTAAAATCACAGACAGAAATATTAAGATGCTATTCTCTCTACGATATGTCATGACCTCAATGTGTCTGGCGGCTGCCGGAGTCTTGGCCCTTATGGCCGAGGAACCGGTGCTGACTCCGCCGGCGGCACATCAGTCGGAACACACCGACCTGATCGCCGCCCAGCTCAACATCGGCAACCAGATCAAGGTCGACGACACCGAAGCCTTTTTCGGCAATCTCTTCCCCGAAGAGGAGGAGCCGGAAATGGACATATATACCGAAGGCTGGGACAGCGGCCTGGTCAACTGCTACTCGGGCATGAATGTGCCCGACGAGATGGTGATCAACGTGAAGAATTTCCATATGCCCACCGCCCCGACCTACGTGACCTCGCCCTACGGCTATCGCCGCCGCTTCCGCCGCATGCACCGCGGCATAGACCTAAAGGTGCAGATTGGCGACACGATCTATGCCGCTTTCGACGGCCGCGTGCGCATAGTCAAGAATCAAGGACGCCGCAAGGGCTACGGACTCTATGTGGTCATACGCCACAACAATCAGCTGGAGACCGTCTACGGCCACCTGTCGAAATTCCTCGTCGAACCTAACACCGACGTGAAGGCCGGCGACCCCATCGCTCTCGGCGGCAACACCGGCCGCTCCACAGGTCCGCACCTCCACTTCGAGACCCGATATATGGGCTATGCCATCAATCCGGCAGCGATATTTGACTTCGCCAACAACGTGACACATACCGACACCTACACTTTCACCAAAAACACCTATATGGACGCACGCGACTATGCTCCCGGCGCAGCAGCCTATGCTCAGGCAGCAGCATCGTCGTCGCCCAAATCGTCGGCATCGAAGTCAAAGAGTTCAGGCAGCTCGGCAAGCTACTATACCATACGCCGCGGTGACACACTGAGCCGCATAGCCTCGCGTCACGGCACTACAGTGCGCAACCTTTGCCGACTCAACGGACTCTCTACATCGTCAAAACTCTCGATCGGTAAAAAAATACGGTTGAAGTGATCACGACGGGCAATAATAGCGGCATAGGCGGCGTTAACTAAGCGTAACCCCTTTATTCCACGATATTGCCTATGGCTGAAATCTCTACACCTGTATCTACCACAGATTCGCCAAGCACAAGCACAGGAGCGCCCCGCAACTCCACACTGGCCTTCATACGGCAGTTTGCCAGATGCTACGCCCCGATGCCTGCAGGCGGCATGATACTCAACTAACCGTTTTCCCAACAACCATCTAACAACGACTAAAGAGCCTCCTGATCAAGAAAGAGGCTCTTTTTATTTGACAGGCCTGAACCTTACCGACGCGCAAAGTGTTTCATATAAAAAGAAATTCATAAAACATGACCGCCACAGTAATCACTGCACAACATCGCATCTCGGCCAACCGCTACATGACCACAGTGTCTGAGGAGTGGCTGGGCCGCTACTGGTGGACCCTGGCCCTGCCGGTGGTAGCCTGCCTGGCGGTCGGTGCCATCGTCAACGCGGCGTTTACCTTTGTGGCCTTCATGCTGCTCTGTCTGGTAATCCCCTTCGTGCTGATGATGCTATATTATAACTATGCACTCACGCCCGAGGCCACCATGGCCGTCAGGCCCCATACCGTCACTCTCGACCCTGTGTCGGGCATCGACTTACACTTTCTGCCTGACCCTGAGAGCGGACGCGAATACAAGCCCATGCATCTTGACTGGGACCAGGTGAGCGGAGTGGAGGTGAGATCGTCGGACGTGGTGCTCAAGTTTCACCGCCGCAACTACCGCTACGTGATCATTCCCTACTTCGCGCTCGACAACGATCCACGTCTGGTGGACCGGCTGCACGAAGTGCTCCGCGCCGCCGGCAAGATCAACGATCTGACCCTATGACTTTTCCCCCGAAACAAAAAAATCAAATAACCATAACCGCAAGTATGAACAACTTCTTCAAAACCGTGATCCCGGTGATGGCAGTGGCCTCACTGGCCATCGTAGCAGAATCGTGCCAGCCCACCGCAAAGGGCGATGACACCATTGACTTCATCACCAAGACCGACTCAGTGTGCAGCCTTATCCCTGACTATATGGGCGATACCGCCTACATCGCCTCACGCTACAGCGTGGTGTGGCCCGAAAAGATCGGCCAGCAGGACTTCGACGCACTCAAGGACAGCCTGGTCAACCTCACCTTCGGCACCACAGGAGTCAACACTTTCGAACAGGGTGTAGCCGCATTCATGGAGCGTCCCGTAGTGGAAATGGGAGCCGACACCATGAAGACCGAAGCTGCTGACTATGCAGTGGCCGTAGAGTCACCCTATGCCACCCTCAACCAGGTGCAGAGCACTGTAAGCATGCTCACCCCCGACGTGATGGTGATCGACGTGCAGTATTACGGTTACTACTCCCACGCCGCCCACGGCATGCAGACCCTCCGCTTCCTCAACTACTCGATCAAGGAGCACACCCTGCTCAATGCCGACAACTTCTTCAAGGCCGGAGCTGCCGAAGCCATCAGCCCCATGATCGCCAAGGCTGCCAATGAGAAGTATGCCGAAGGCGCCCTCTTTGCCGACGCCGAGTTCGGCATCAACAACTTCCGCATCACCGAACAGAATATCGAATTCGTCTATCAGCCCTATGAAGTAGGTCCCTACTCCTCCGGCATCATCACCGTGGCCATACCCACCAACTCGATCAGCGACTACCTCACTCCCACCGCCATCTCCACCCTCGGACTTGAAAAGTAATTTTTCCGACATATTTATATAAAGACAATCACCGGAACCGCACAGAGCGGTTCCGGTGATTTCAGTTTCACAAGTATTATATCTCAAATCACTATTTTATTGCTGCTTCTGCTGCTGATCGCGCTTGCGCATCATATATTCGATGATGAAAGCGATGAGCAGGCCGGCACCACCGCAGGTGAGCACACAGCCGCTCTGGAAGTTCAACCGGTTAAACCATTCGCCGACATAGCTGTAGCCCATGACAGAGCTGATGATGCAGCCGACACCGACGCCAAAGGCAAACCCACCCCACTTCAGAGCGGAAAACCTCGAGTCGGGAGCTATGCCCGACGTCAGTATATTGGCCATGTTTTGCAGGCCGGGCAGCTTGTCGGCCAGCACTGCCGGAGGCAGCTCGGTGAGCTTGTCGATCAGTTTCAGCCGCTCGTTGCGGCGCACGAAAAGTTCGATGATCTTGTAGACCGCGATAAAAATGATAGCGGTAACGGCAATCGGTGTCAAATCCATAATTCTGTTTGTTTATTCGGTTATTTTTTGGTTTCTTTGTACCCGTTTTGACTACGGTCGAAAAAAAAGGTTACACAATGTAACCAAAAAAAGTTCACAGCGTCTAAACGGTCATAATGAATCAACTCGAAAAGCAGATCATAAAGGAGATATTGGCCGGACGCACCGAACGCTTCGACTATATAGCGCGCACCTACGGACGACGTGTGTTTGCGCTGATAGTCAGAATTGTCCCCTGCCGTGAAGATGCCGAAGAGCTGACACAGGACGCCATGGTCAAGGTCTACTCCAACCTCGGCAACTTCAGGGCCGAAAGTTCGCTGTCGACGTGGATCTACCGCATAGCCTACACCACCGCGCTGACCCACGCCCGCCGCAACCGCCTGCCAGAAGTGGCGGTGGAAGAGAGCGCACTGCGCTCGGTGGCCGACGAGGCAGTCGACGCACTGCTCGATTCGCCGCCCGACACCATGATTGAAGACGCGCTCATGCGCGCCATCAGCCGCCTCAGCCCCGAAGAGCGGGCGCTGATCACTCTCCATTACTTTGAAAACCTGTCGCTGAGCGAAGTGGCCCAAGTATCTGACATGACCCTCAGCAACGTAAAAGTGAAACTCATGCGCACCCGGCGCAAACTATACGTGATGATTACAGATGAGCAACGACAACTTACATAACGCACTCAACCGGCTCGGAGCCGACTATGCTCCCGGGCCCGACTTCACCGCCACCATCATGGCGAAGGTGAAGCGCCGTGCACGCCGCCGGCGCATCATCAACATCGCTCTTGTATCTCTCTGCGGCCTCGTGCTCGTAGCCACTGCCACCTACCTGCTCACCCAGGTATTAAGCCCGGTGATAGCCACTGCCACCGCACTACCGCACTCTCTGGTGCTCCCCATCTGCGGACTGAGCGCCCTACTCTGCCTGATGCTCCTGGCCGACACTCTCCTCCGCCAGAAATTCATGCCAAACTCGTAGTTAAAGCATGCCTACCGCACAGGAGTAATTTTTCAATTTGGATAATTCGGGGGAAAGTGGTAACTTTGTGCCCGAAAGAACGGTAATGTTCCCGTAGTTCAATGGATAGAATATCGGATTCCGGTTCCGACGATTAGGGTTCGACTCCCTACGGGAATACCATCAGCAAAAATAGAAATCGCAGCCCCGAAAACGGAACTGCGATTTTTTTTATTTCATCATGATGGTGGCGGTGGCCATGGCAGCTATGCCTTCGCGGCGCCCTGTGAATCCAAGGCCTTCGGTGGTTGTGGCCTTGACCGATACGCAAGTCAGCGGTATGCCAAGGTCGGTAGCTACCGTCTCACGCATCTGCTCAATGTGTGGGGAGAGCTTAGGTGCTTGTGCTATAATGGTCACGTCGACCTGAGCGGGCCTGTAGCCGGTCTGATCAATGAGTTCGACCACGCGGCGCAGAAGTCGGCGGGAGTCAGCGCCTTTGTAGGCCGGATCGGTATCGGGGAAGTGATAGCCTATGTCGCGCAGGGCAGCTGCGCCGAGCAGAGCGTCGCACAGGGCATGGAGCGCCACATCAGCATCACTGTGGCCGAGCAAGCCCATGGGAGAGTCGATCTTCACTCCGCAGAGCCAGAGTTCGCGGTCAGGGGCGAAGCGATGAACGTCATAGCCGTTGCCCAGGCGGAGGGGGGGAAGTGCGGGAGACATCATAATCGTGTTTTTTATCTGCGTCGGCCGAAAAGGTCCTTGATGCCGTCCATATCAAAGGTGAGGGAGAAACGCAGCGTCTGGTCCAGAGGTGATGACGCGGCGGTAGCCACCATGTATGACGCATCAAGGCGGGCTACTTTCAGCGCGAAACCGGCTCCGACGCCGAGGTACTGACGATTGCCCTTGTTGGGGTGTTCATAGAAATAGCCGGCGCGGAAGAAGAATTGATCATTGTAGGAGTATTCGGCACCGAGTGACCAACGGATCTCCTGAAGTTCCTCCTTGAAGCCGCCCGGAGCATCGGTAAACGATTTGAAGATACCGGTGATGGACGACATATTTTCCCACTCCTCCTTGGCGTCGAGATATTCCTCAATGCCCTCGGGGGTGTCGATATCGTAGTCATTCTCACGCGGCATGGTGGGCACAAGGATCTTGCTTACGTCAAGGTTGAGCGACAGCAGGTGATAGTCGGCCAGAGGGAATGTGAATGAAGTGCCGATGCGGAGCTGGGCCGGGAGAAAGGCGGGATTGGCACCGCCGTCGTAGTTGACCTTGGAGCCGATATTGTTGAGATTCCAGCCCCACGACCACTGGCACTCGCTGCGTCCCACCATGGGATATGTGGTGTAATAACCGGCTATGTCGGCGGCAAATGCCGAAGCTCCGACATTCTGGTCGCCGGCATAGGACTCGGAGAATCCAAGGGCCGAATATATGTAGCGGAACACTACGCCCATCGAAAACTTCTCGGAGAGCTTGCGCGAGTAGCCGAGGTCGACACTCATTTCATAAGGATTGAGAGTCTGGATAGCCGCGCCCTCGCTGCCGCTTGTGGTCACCTCGCCGAGCGAGAAGTAGCGGAGCGAAGCCGAGATGGCCTGATTGTCGCCGCTGCCCAACTTCCAGTATCCGGCCAGATTGGCCAGGAAGATGTCGTTGACGAGTTTGCGGAGCCACGGCGTATAGCTCAGTGACACTCCGGCCGACGAGTAGGCGAAAGCATATTTCGACGGATTCCAGAACTGGGAGTTCACGTCGGGTTCGGTGGCCGCGCCGAGGTCACCCATCGACGCGCCACGCGCATCGGGCGCGATGTCGAGCGAATTGACACCCGTCTGCACCGGATTGAACTGATTGGCGCTATTATAGTCCGAAGCTGCCGCCGAGGCCGCACCGATGGCAGCCAGCAACAGGGCCATTGAGGATTTTTTCGTAAGCATAACCTATTAACTCCCGCGCGGTATAAAATATTGTGTAGTGACCGACCTTTTTTAGAGCATGGTCAGCGCACGCTTGATAGCGGCCTCGACACGCATGGCCGGATCGTCGTCGAAGAGCTTGCGCAGCACCTTCTGCGACTGGGGGCGTGCGAAACCGAGCATGACCAGCGCTGCCAGAGCCTCTTCGTAGGCTTCGGCCGATGGCGCAGCCACGTCAGCGCCCTGTGCTGACTCCGATCCATCGGCTCCGGCAAAGGTCACTTTGTCTTTCAGGTCCACGATTATGCGCTGGGCCGTCTTCAGGCCGATTCCCTTCACGGCCTTGAGGCGACCGGTGTCGCCGCTGGTGATGGCCTGCTCAAGTTGTGCCGGAGTGAGCGACGACAGAATCATGCGCGCGGTGTTGGGACCGACGCCACTCACGCCGACCAGCAGACGGAAGAGCGAGCGCTCACGCTCGTCGGCAAAGCCGTAGAGATCATGCGTATCCTCACGAATCACTTCATGTATCAGCAGTTTGACCTGCTGCATGTCATGTATGCGGTCATAGGTGGAGATGGAGATGGCCACGAAATAGCCCACACCGCCAACTTCAACCACCACTGCTGCAGGCGACAGCGAGTCGACCGTGCCTTTGAGATACTCTATCATTTCAGGTCAGCGGTTATTTCATGAATATGGTTGAGAATCTCCACATCGGCATCAGTCATCTCCACACCGCGGCGGCTCATCACCTTGCGCGCGGTCTCGAAGAATTTGGGCATGATCACGTCGGTGAAGCCCGATGCGCCGCCGTCGGAGAATGAAGCGACGAAGTTGCGCGGGAATCCGGCGCCATGAATGTTGCACCCCACGCCCACCACGGTGGCCGTGTTGAACATGGTGTTGATGCCAGCCTTAGAGTGGTCGCCCATGATCAGGCCGCAAAACTGCAGGCCGGTGCGCAGGAAGCGCCGTGTGGGATAGTTCCATAGGCGGATCTCGGAGTAATCGTTTTTCAGGTTAGACGATGTGCAGCCGGCACCAAGGTTACACCACTCGCCGATCACGGCATCGCCCAGATAGCCGTCGTGCTGCTTGTTGGAGTTGGCGATGAATATGGCATTGCCCACTTCGCCACCCACCTTGCACTTAGGGCCGAGGTTGGTGCCCGGAAGCAGACGCGCTCCGGCCCTGACCCTCGAGTTACGGTCTATGCAGACCGGGCCACGGAGCACCACGGCCTCCTGCACTTCGGCATCTCTACCTATATATATAGGGCCTTGACGGGTGTTGAGGAAACAGCCCTCCACGTCGGCACCCTCTTCAATGAAAATCAGCGACGGATCGCCTATGACAGTACAGGATTCCGAAACAGGCTGCGACCGGCGGCCGGAAGTGATGGCCGCAAAGTCGGCTATGATCAACCGCTTGCTCAGTGTAAACAAGTGATAAGGTTGCAGTATGCGGGTCACGGTGAGAGTGGCCGATGGGGAAGGTGCCATCGCTTCGCCGCGTGAAGCCACGCAGCAGCCATCTTCATCGGCTATCCATTCGCCCGGCGCCAGACCGGCCATGCGGTCTACCAGCGTGGCATCGGGGAGCACATGACCTGCCACGATAAAGTCAGGATCGGCCACCGGCGGAAATTTGGCCTCAAGATAATCCTGAGTCCGATATGAGATTTCGGCATCGGGAAATGCCCGCTGCCAGTGGTCGGCTATGGTGCCGATGCCGGCACGCAGCATGGCTACAGGCCGTGTGAACGTGAGAGGCAGCAGATTGTCTCTCACTTCCTTGATGTCAACAAGTGCTATCTTCATGTTTTCGGGAGATTGAGTTGTTAGTTGTGATCTATGCGGCGCGGAGTGCGGCTTCGCTTGAACCGGCGCGGCAGGTTGCCCAGATAATTGATCAGGCGGCTGAACGGCGACGGCGACATGGCTGTCTCGGAACTGATCGGGTCGATGAACGACATGACATCGCCCTCGGCACCGAACTGCTCTGGGAAGATGATGAGCAGATTGGCCTGAGCGAAGTAGCGGCGCAGGAAAGATGGCATCTCCTGCACTTCGGGCGAGTGGCTGATAGAGCCCGGACGGGCCGACACCACAGTGAGCAGATCGTCGTCAAGTATATTGTTGGCCATGAGCAGGAAGTCATCCCACTGCTCCATGTCGCGGAACTCATGGTGCACCTGAAGCTGGCTATGGTGCATGATACCGGAGATCATGCGGCTGACGGAGCGGCTGCACAGGAAGACCACGCGGCTGCCAAGCGCTATGGCCAGACGACACACCGATATGACCCACTGGCGGAAACCGCTCTCATATTCGGCCTTCTGCGGCACCCACACCACTATGCGCCTCAGGGTGTTGAGCGGATTGAAGCAGCGGCTCAGTATCACCTGGCGGTTAGTACTCTGGAGCAGATGCTCAATGCGCGGGCCGAAGAAAGTGTCGATCACCGTCGACCGGCGGTGCATACCCATGATCACGGAGTTGATGTCGCGCTCATTGATCGTGTTGAGCACACCGGTGGCCACATTGAGATCGAAACGTTCGATCGAAGTCACCGGCATGTCGACCGTAGCCGCCGCTCCGTTGGCCAGCTCCAGACAAAGGTCGCCTTTGGCACGTGCAGCCGGCGAATTGTCATTGCGCACATGGACCACGAATATCTGGTCAAGCGGCCTCTTCGGGTGTATCATCATGGCCAGCTCCATCAGCTCAGGTGCCGTCTCCGGAACCGACACGGCCACCAGAGTGTTGAACCGCGATGGAGCGGAGTGGTCGGCGGAGCCTGACTCCTCATTCTGCTCGAGCATGCGGATCTTTATGCGAGCGGCAGCCCCTGAAGTCACCAGCGGAGCGATACCGCAGGTGATCAAGATCATAAGCACAGTGCCATTGAGCATGGCCACGTCCATAAGTCCGAAATTATAGCCGATTGTGACCACGGCGAGAGCCACTGCCGTATGGGCCGTGGTGAGTCCAAACATCACCTGGCGGTCATCGCGCGTCATGCCATAGATCTTCTGTGCGATGAATGCCGCCAGCCATTTGGCGAAGAGAGCCACCACCAACATATTGGCCGCCATGAGCAGAGTCTGTGTCTGGGCGATCACCCTCACATTGATCATCATGCCCACACCGATGAGGAAGTAAGGTATGAACAGAGCGTTGCCCACGAACTCTATGCGGCTCATCAGCGGTGAAGTGTTGGGCACGAACTTATTGAGCACCAAACCGGCCATAAAAGCGCCGAGCACACCTTCAAGCCCGATGGCCTGAGCCAGATATGCGGCGAGGAAAACCAGCGCGAGCACGTAGACGAACTGCGTCACGCGGTCATTGAAGTGACGCAGGAAATAACGGGTGAGCCAGGGATAGATCAGCAGCACGCCGCCGCAGAGGGCCACAAGCTTGCCGAGCAGTAACATGATACCCGGCAGCGAGAACTCGCCGTTGCGCTGCACTGCCAAGGCCACCGCCAAGGCCAGCAGCGCGCCGATCACTGCCACTATCGTGCCCACTATAGCAATGAGCACCGCCGGAGTCTTTGTGATGCCAAAACGGGCTGTGACAGGATAGGCTATCAGGGTGTGCGAGGCATACATCGACGCAAGCAGCACGGCGGTGATGGCATCGACATGAAGCAGCCATATCGAAGCCACTATACCAAGGATCAGCGGAATAAAAAACGTGAGCAAGCCGAATACCAGACCGCGGTTAAGATTCATGCGCAGATGAAACAGATCGATCTCTATGCCGGCGAGAAACATCAGGTAAAGCAGCCCCACCTGGCCGAAGATCGAGAAACTGGCATCGTTTTCAAGCACATGGAAGCCATAAGGGCCTACGCACACACCCGCCACAATCATGCCGATGATATGAGGGATCTTCAGGCGATTGAGCAACAGTGGTGCCATAAGGATTATGGCAAGCACTATGAAAAATATCAGTACCGGATTGGTTACGAGAGCGGCATGGGTCATAATGATGGCTTGAAAATAAACGCAAAGTTACGAAGTTTACACCATTTATAAAAACCTTATCGGTTCCGTATGTGTTAATAGAAGTAAAATTCATCCATCACGTTATGAAAAAATTCATCACAATCCTATTGGTCGCCATGGCGGCCAGCGTACAGCAGACTTCGGCTCAGCAGAGCCTTGTCGACACCCAGCGCGATGCAGTCAAGCAGTCACACAAAGTCGTGCAGTTCGGCTCCGGCGAACTCGATCCGACACAGTATAATGACTCTATACGCCATCTAATCGACATGTTCTACTACGACCAGTTCCGCCACTTCTCCGACCCTGAGGCCCCCTATTTCCTCTTCATGAGCCGCGACTCTTCGCTGGCCATGGGCATTGGCGGTGCCGTGCGTATGCGTGGATATTACGATTGGGACGGAGCGATGCCCGGAGCAGCATTCGCACCATATTTCATCAGCATGACACCCGACCCGACCAAGATGCGCCACTTTGACACCACTCCGTCAGGCACATGTCTGTTTTTCCGCGTGCTGGGACGCAACAAAGCCATTGGACACTATCAACTCTACATCGAAGCAAACTTCACCGGCTATCAGTCACGTGACCTGAAACTGAAAAAAGCCTATGCCATAGTCAATGACTTCACTATCGGCTACGCCAACTCGACATTCAGCGATCCCGCAGCACAGCCCCCGATAATCGACGCACAAGGGCCGAGCAACAAAATCAGCGGCACCAACGTGCTGGTGCGCTACATGCCGCGCCTGACCAAGCACTGGATTGTGGCCGTATCGGCAGAAACGCCTGTCAACCCTGGAGTGACATACACTTCCACGACCAAAGCTGTAGACAACCCTGTGCCCGACGGCGCCGCCTTCGTGCAATACGAATGGGGACCTACCTCCCACGTGCGGCTGTCGGGAGTGGTGCGCTCGCTCTCCTGGCGTGACACCGAAGCCGCCCGTAATCACCATACCCCCGGTTGGGGCGTGATGCTCAGTTCCGTAGCCCACCCGGTGGCTCCGCTCACCACCTACGCCACCATTAACTATGGCCGCGGATATGCCGGACTCGGCGGCGACCTGAGCATGGGCAACTATGATCTCGTGCCCGATCCCGACAATCAGTCACAACTCTACGCTCCCGCCTCACTCGGTTGGTGTCTGGGCCTGCAATGGAACTTCCGCCCCAACCTGTTCATGAGCGCATCGACCAGCGCCACACATTATATGCCCCGCTCCGGCGCCGCCCCCGACGAATATCGCCGCGGACTCATGGCCTCGGTCAACGCATACTGGAACCTGACGGCACGCATACAGCTCGGTGCCGAATTTGATTTCGGCCGCAGAGTCAACATCGGCGGTGCGCACCACAACGCCTGCCGCGCCAATATCATGGCCCAGTTCTCCTTCTGATCCCCCAATTCCATCAGTAAAAACCGTATAGCAGTGATGCGTCGTTGACAATCAATGACGTGTCACTGCTACTTATTTTTCACTCAATCAAAGTAAATAGTCACGTCCACTTTATCGCCATCGTATAGCTTGGTAAAATGCTTTTCACTATATAGATAAGGGGTTTTAACACAAATCGGGTCAAAAGGAAGTTCGCAGACTTCATCATCGCCAATTTGATAAGTCAGACGAATCGGAAATTCCTTAAGTGTTCCGCGGTCCCCACCTCTAAGTGAGGTCCAGACATTCAGGCTTATTCCATCAACAATTAGGGTAGAGTTCAATGGTATATTCAAACCTCCTTCAACATATTTACACGGAAGGAAATTCACCATATCTTTATCGGAATAACCGTAAATCTTACCCTTATCGAGATTGTTTGCACGAATGGTTACACCGACTCTGACAATCTCAGGAGGGAACAGGGTATTCAGGTTGAATGGTATAAAAAGCGAGGCATGGTGGCAGTAAACTTCGCCAAATGCTTTGCTCCATGTTATGTGTAGTGCCGGTCTCATTTTAAATGATATTTTCAGTACACAAATTTACGACAATTTTTGTTTATTATATTACCAATTACAGCGATGCTCCATATTCAAGCTGCGATACAGCCTGAATTTCAGTTAATTTGGTGCATCACGTCGTTAATTTCTGTTAATGGTTTAAACCACCCGCAACTTTATGAGTCATAAAAGCGTAACAACTCAGAAATAGGAATTAAAAACAAAAATTGATAGTGATGAAAAAACTGATCCTTTCCGTGGCCATCGTGGCCGCAACCATGAGCGGATTTACCGCAGCAGCAAAAGACGCCAAAACCGACAAAGCCACTGCCACCGAACAGAAGTGTGACGGCAAGAAGTGCGACGGACGTGAAGCCAACCGTCCCTGCCCGTTCGAAGGTCTCAACCTGACCGACACACAGAAAGAACAGATCAAGCAGCTGCGTGCCGACAAGAAAGACAAAGCCACCCAGAAACAGGCACAAAAGCAGACCAAGAAGCAGGCTAAGCGCGAAGCCCGTCAGCAGGAACGACGCGAAGAACTTGCCAAAATCAAGGCTATCCTTACTCCAGAACAATATGTGACCTACCTTGAAAACCTCGTGGTCAACAAAAAAGCTGGCAAACCCGGCAAAGCCGGCCAGCACGCCCATCAAGCAAAGGCAGGAAAAGGCATGCGCCACGCTCCCGGCCAGCAGATGGCACCCCGCGGCGACCGTGAACAAATGAAACAGATGAAGCCGATGAAGGCCAAAGCTGACAAGATGAAAGAGTCCACCCGCGAACAGAAATAAAATTTGATTCGAGACAAATCAAGCCCGCAGGACACGGCTCTTTAATTTAAACTACGAATAAGCGTACAAGTCCTTTACCCGATTCATTCTGAGTCGGGTATTTTTTTACATAGTGTATATCGGTTATTTATCTTTGGTTTGAACGATTAGAATCTCTTTTTTTGTAATAAAAAGTGCATCAGTTTAGTAAAACTTCTCGATACAAATCTAATCAGTTCAGCCATTCCCCTGGCTGAATCAACAAGGAGATTTTAAATGAAAGAGCCGTGCCTTACCACGATATTTTTGCCCTCTCGGTATCAGGCATTTCATAAATTATTCGTAACTTTGCAGTCGGAAAGGCATTTGTCTCTCCACGACATTTTGAAAAATTAAGAAGCGTTATGCTCATCTTGTTTGTTGAAAACGTAGGAAATTTTCAAAACGATGCAAGAGATGGCATAGTGGTTCTCACGCATATGCGTGGGTCACTATTGTTACATCTGCATCAAAGGTTTCCTACGACCATCAACAAAGACGTGACATAGTTGGCTCACGTATTTTTTTATGAACGTACCCAAAAATAAAGTTGAAGATTTTTTCGACATTAATAACGCAGTTAATGGAGAACCCGATTATGGGCTTACCGAATGTTTCGTGCGTTCAGCGGAAGCCTTTGCCAATGCTACTTATCAGAGTGTCTATATAATAGACTATTTTCGAAAGAATTTCCTCTACGTTTCTCCAAATCCGCTGTTCCTATGCGGAATGTTGGCAGAGGAAGTCAAAAAAGAGGGATACCAGTTCTATATTGATCATGTTCCGGAAGATGAAGTGGATATGCTTCTTGAAATAAACCATGCCGGTTTTTCATTTATCAACAAGATACCTCTTACTGAAAAATATAAATATACCATATCCTACGATTTTCACTTGGTAAACGGACATGAAAGAATACTTATAAATCACAAGCTTACAGCCCTTGTCTGTCAGCCAGACGGCTCGGTTTGGCTCGGCTTGTCTGTGGTATCACTTTCAACCCATTCAGACGTTGGACATATAACAATGTTATGCCGCGATAAGTCGGAATACTGGAAATATAGTCTATCAAACCATTCATGGGAAAAACATAGGGTTCCGGTACTTAATGAGACGGAAAAAGCTATCTTAAGCCTGTCACTCCAAGGAATGACAATTAAAGCTATCGCAGAACACATTCATCGTGCAGTTGATTCTGTCAAGACCTCACGCAGAAGACTATATGAAAAGCTTGGCGTCAGCAATATCTCGGAAGCAATATCTTACGCTACAAATTACAAGCTTATTTAATTGTCGTCGGTGACTATTGTCATAAAATTTTGCATAACCTATGTGAAAGGTAATCTGTATTTACCATAGGTAAGATTTGTTTTGACAAAAGAGGCCTTTCTTAAATAATCCTGAACACTTTTGTGTACAAATACGCTCCGAAAAGCACTTGTACACTTTTGTGTACAAGGCGTTTATTTATCTCTTGGTAATTTTGCGCTAAAATTATCTTCGGATAATACAAGAAAAAGATGCGAAGTATTTTACAATTACCAAGACATGTATCGAATACAAGACTACATACGGAATGGTGTACTGATGTTACGGAACACCATTTTTCCGAAAAAGAAGAAACTGGCTCAGCTGATGATCTATGCTACTAACAAATGCCAATCACGCTGTCGCCACTGCGCTATATGGCAGAAACCTCAGGATACACTTACAAAAGATGAAATTGTATCAATGATGCAAAGCCAATGTATAGGCAAGAATACTACGGTCGGGCTTGAAGGAGGTGAATTCATTTTACACCCACAAGCTGCTGAAATAATGGAGTGGTTCCAATCAAACCACCCAAATTATACGCTCCTTTCTAACTGCCTTATGTCTCAAAGGGTTATTGACTTGACAAAACGATACCGTCCAAAACACTTGTATCTGTCGCTTGACGGCAAACGGGAAACATACAGGAATATGCGCGGTGTGGATGGGTACGACAAAGTAATAAGTGTTATTGAGAAACTGAAAGACGATGTCCCAATCTCCCTAATGTTCTGTCTGTCTCCGTTCAATAGCTTCAAGGATATGGAATACACCATAGATATTGCTAAGAAATACGAGATAGACATAAGAATAGGCATATATGGTACTATGGCATATTTCGATACAAAAGCAGAAATGTTGCAGACTGAGGGAGAGGGATATTTTTCTCAAATACCATCCAACATACATGATACTCAGGAAAATTATGACTTTGTCGTACTTTATGAACAATGGCGCAACGGAAATCTCCGTCTACGTTGTCATTCAATAATCAATTCTCTGGTAGTACATCCTGACGGCAATGTGCCAATGTGCCAGAATCTTGATATCAAGTTAGGGAACATTAAAGAAAAATCATTGGACGATATTTTCAACTCATCTGATAGCTGTGCCGTTCAGTGTAAATACTCAAAAGAGTGTAATGATTGCTGGATTAATTTTCATCGCAAATATGATATAATTCTGCTCCGTAATCTTGAGAAAGTGTTTCCTAAAAAGATTGTTGAAATTTTATATGGAAAGTATCAGTGGTGTGCTGATAGCCACATTACTTATTATAAATACCTCAAACGGATTAAAAAATGAATAAACTAATATATGATGGCATAGAACGCTGGCGGTCGCAACGAAACAAGAAAATGTTGCAATCGTCATATTCTGCCAAATACGCATTTGTAGGCGTTGGTAGTCATGCTATGCAAAACCTTTATCCTATTTTACAATATCTTGGATTACAATTAAAATATATCTGCTGTAAAAGTCAGGATAAGCTGCCGCTTATTGAACGTCGTTTTGGCGTAATTGCGACCACTTCACTTGATATTATATTGAATGACAGTGAGGTCAAGGGCGTATTTGTCTGCACATCTCCACATCAGCATTATGCTATATGCTCCCGTGTAATATCATCGGGGAAATACCTGTTTATTGAGAAACCTCCCTGTCGTTCGCTTCAACAGCTTGAAGATCTTATTGATACAGATGTGGCACAGAAGTGCATGGTAGGAATGCAAAAACGCTACTCTCCTTTGATTGAAACATTAAAAGAACGATTATCGAAAGCCGAGGTTTTAAGTTATACTATGTCATATCGCACCGGAGCATACCCTGAAGGAGATTTATTCTCTGACTTGTTCATCCACCCGGTGGATTTAGCATTATATCTATTTGGCGAAGCTGAAATTAAAGCCACGCAACTAATTAATTATAAAGAAACAATCACCGCGCATGCTCTCTTTTCTCACAACAATAAAAAAGGTGTCTTTGACATATCTACGGCATATTCTTGGTCTAACTCAAAAGAATTGCTTAGTGTCAATACATCGTCTGGAGAATACCGACTTGAACAAATGGAGCGGCTTCTATACTATCCCCATCCGAAAAAAATATTGGGAATACCTATTGAAAAACTTGGTTTGTTTACATCTTCCGAACAAATATTGGTTGAGAGAAATAACTTTAATCCTCTAATAAATAACAATCAGCTTTATGCTCAAGGTTTTTTATCGGAGATTAAAGCTTTTGCTGAAATGGTGGAACATTCCGGCAAAAATATGTCAACATTATCAAGTTTGAGGGATGTTTATGTAATACTGGATTCCTTAAAACATGAACTATGAAATCTTATTTGATATAAAATTTCCTGCGGGTCTGATTTGTTGTGTATTTTTTTCACTACCTTTGCAGAAATTAAATACCAATCAAATATACATGAAGTTCAAACATTTACTCACCGGTATACTGATCGTCACCTCAGCATTCGGAGCTATGGCGGATCTGCCGTTTCGCAACCACCGCTACGACTCCTTCAAAGCCACTCCGGTCAACTCGAACGCTATAGTATTTTACGGCAACTCAATCACCAATATGCACGAATGGTGGGAAGCTTTCGGATCTGACGGACGGATCATCAACCGAGGCAACTCGGGCGGTATGTCACAGGAGCTGATAGACAATCTGGAATCAGTCATTGACGGCAAGCCCGCCAAACTCTTCCTGATGATAGGCACAAACGATATCTCCACAGGCATACCCTATCAGACCGTCGTCGGAAACATAGGCCATATAATCAATCGCATACAGACCGAATCGCCTGCCACTGAAATATATATCCAGAGCATACTGCCGCGTGCAGCCGAACCGCAGAACACCAACAACAAGGCCGCTAACGCCATGCTCGCTACCCTATGCGAAGAAACCGGCGTGACTTTCATTGATCTGTGGGACAGCCTCCAGGGCATACGCGATTATGGCCAATGGTCGGCCGACGGACTTCATCTCTATGCCGCCGGCTATCGGGTATGGTGCCGCCAGATAGCGCCCTACCTTGGCAACGACATCAAATGCGTCTATGAAGACTCCTACGCTAATATAAACGGCGGTATGTCAAACAGCAACGGCATGCGTTTAAGCTACTTCGGCATGCTCCCCGTCAAGTCTACCGACGTGCTGATCGTGGGTGACGAAATGATCCACGGCGGCGAGTGGCACGAATTGCTCCGCTCTGACCGAATCAAGGATCGCGGTATCGGCTGGGGATACGGAGGCCTTGACATCTCTCAACACAAGACCGATCTCTCGGCCATACTCACCGGTAACGGCAACAAGGAAACTCCAGCCAAGATCTTCTTCTACTGCGGCACCAACGACAAATCTACGTCGGCCTATTCATCGCTGCTCGATGAGGCAAAGCGTCTGGCACCCGGAGCAAAGCTCTATGTCATGTCGCAGATCCCTCTGAGCAACAACTCAAATTCCGCCGTGGTCAGCTTTAATAACTCAATCAAGACCATTGCAGAATCAAAGGGTGCGACATATGTCGACATCTATACTCCATTGCTCAATGCGTCAGGCAATACCGACACTGACTGCATCAGCGGCAACTATCTATATGGCCGCGGCTACATCAAGGTGGCCAACGTGCTGGCTCAGTATCTTGAAGAAGAAGGTGTAAATCCCGTCAGCATTGAAGAATTCGAGCATCTCTATGCCACCCGCACCACCCGCAGTTCACTTCAGGCAGCAATAGCCAAAGCCGATGCCCTTTCATTCGGCGATGCCACCGGACAGTATCCTGAAGCTACACGCGACCTGCTCCAGACGGTGATCAACCAGGCGGAGGAAGTGCTCATGCAGCCCGAGATAAACATTGAGGCTGCCAATGCCGCTGCCACAGCTCTCAACAACGCCATCGCCACTGTCAGCGCATCAATAAACATGCCCCGTGTGTCCACCGAATCTGAGGTACAGCTCTACAACTTCTGCTCCACCCTGCGCGGCAGTTTCTATACTTCGGCCACTTCAGACGGCCTGATAGGCCAGACATCGGCAGGCAACACCGCCGAATGCCTCTGGAAATTTATCGGCCGCGCCGACGGCACCTACGACATCGTCAACTATTCCACCGGACAATATATCGGCACCTCGGCCTATAACACACAGATATCCCTGTCGGCCACCGCTCCAGCCAAAGGCTGGCGACTAAGCTACTCAGACACTCCTGGCATGTATACCATATACAACGCATCGGGTTCATGCCAACTCAACCAAACCAATGCCAGCATAGGCGCAAAGATCTACAATTGGTACACTTCCGGCCAGATGCCGGATCGCACCGACCAAGGCTGTCAGTTCACCATCACGGAATTCAACGGCGATATCTCTGAACCTGTACGCATAACCACCGGCTGGCACGAAATCAAGCTGGCCAACGACCTCAACGGTTACGTGACAAACGGCACACACCACATACTCAATGCTGAAAACGAGTACCGGCAGAACAACACCAACTACTATGCCCTGCGATATGCAGCTCCGGATCCCTCCCTCCCCGCCACAGCATTTATCCACATCACTGTCAACGGCACTACCCATCAATTTACCGGACTTTGCGGTCACGGCATTCAGGAAAACTGCACATCAAGCCGAGCATCACTGCCTACCTCCAATCCCGCAGTGGCCCAGAGCGCAATTGAGGGAGCATGGTCCATTGGCAAATGGAATGACTACTCTAACGACGGAGCAGAATCTCCCTATGTCGGCAAATCGTCAGGCAGCAACAACTCCTTTTTCATCACTCCGGTCGATGAATCCGTACTTGCTGGATTCGACATCTACAAAGTGACTATCAAAGGAGTATCCAACGGGGCGGAAGTAGGCCTCGACACACGCATCGGTCTTGATATCGAAGCCAATAAAGGGATACGCAAAGTCTTCAACGGCGGCACGTTTTTCGTGACTAAGGGCACAGTGCTGACCTATGATGACTTCTCTCCTGAAGCCAAAAACGGACGCACTGAACCGGAGATAACCATCGATGCCGCAAACGGTTCCATTACGGTGGACTATAGCATGGATCATGATCCCGGCTCGGCACTGACGGAAGTGACTGCCGACAAATCAAGCGAGACTTTCGACCTGCTCGGCCGCCGTATGATCAACCCTTCGGCTCACGGACTCTATGTGATCGACGGCAAAAAGGTATGCCTCTAAACACACGGCCTATTAATCTGTTAAAAAGATTGCGGTATTGACAGATTATTTGTAACTTTGTTGGGTAAAAATATACCTTGATTTACCTATGGCAGAGAATTCACTGCTTCAACGTCTTGACGGAATTGAAGGACGATTCGAGGAGGTGAGCACATTGATCACCGACCCCGATGTCATTGCTGATATGCGCCGATACGTGAAGCTTACAAAAGAATATAAGGATCTGGAACGCCTGGTCACTGCAACCAGACGCTACCGCACCATGCTGGCCAATCAGGCCGAAGCCCGCACGGTGCTCGACTCCGAGCGCGATGAGGAGCTTCGCGCCATGGCTCGCGAGGAGATCGAGTCGATTGCTTCCGCTCTGCCGGTTTTGGAAGAGGAAATCAAGCTGCTGCTGATCCCGGCCGACCCGGAAGATGCTAAAAACGCCATAGTGGAAATACGCGGCGGTACCGGCGGCGACGAAGCGGCCCTCTTTGCCGGCGATCTATTCAAAATGTATTCACGCTACTGCGAGAGCAAGGGGTGGAACGTAGCTGTAACCTCATTCAGCGAAGGTCCGGCCGGAGGATTTAAGGAGATAGTGTTTGCCGTGACCGGCGACAGCGTCTACGGCACGCTTAAATATGAAAGCGGTGTGCATCGCGTGCAGCGCGTGCCCGCTACCGAAACCCAGGGACGTGTCCACACATCGGCCGCCACGGTGGCTGTGCTCCCCGAGGCCGAGGAGTTTGATGTCGAAATCAACGAAGGGGAGATAAAATGGGATACTTTCCGCTCCGGCGGTGCCGGCGGCCAGAATGTCAACAAAGTGGAGTCAGGCGTGAGACTGCGCTATATGTGGCGCAATCCCGTGTCAGGCGAGACGGAGGAGATACTGATCGAATGTACTGAAACTCGTGACCAGCCCAAGAACAAGGAGAGAGCGCTGAGCCGTCTGCGCACTTTCATCTAC
>CAZKRV010000012.1:0-22819 GCA_964555345.1 uncultured Bacteroides sp. | reverse complement strand
TCGCCGTGTGGCCGAGCGCGAGGGCGTCGATATCCGCCTCTATTCGGTCATTTATCAGGCCATCGAGGAAGTCAAGGACGCTATGGCCGGTATGCTTGCTCCCGAAATCAAGGAGGAGATCACCGGTACTGCCGAAGTGCTCCAGACCTACCATATCAGCAAGGTCGGCACCATTGCCGGTGCCATCGTGCGCGAGGGCAAGATCAAGCGCTCCAACAAGGTGCGCCTGATCCGCGACGGCATTGTGCGCTATACCGGCGACCTTGGCTCGCTCAAGCGATTCAAGGACGACGTGAAGGAAGTGCTCAGCGGCTACGACTGCGGCCTCTCCATTGCCGGTTACAATGATCTGCAGGTTGGTGACATCATCGAAGGCTTCGAAGAAGTCGAAGTCAGCCGCTCAATCTGATTCACTGATAACTACGTTTGACAACCGCACATTTCAACATAGGTTCCAATCTTGGCGACCGCCTTGCCCTGATAGGCAGGGCGGTGGCCTTGCTTGAAGCGCACACCGGCGCCGTGGCCGCTGTGTCGGAGCCTGTCATGTCGGCCCCGTGGGGCTACGATTCCGATTGTGAATACATCAACGTCGGGGTCAGCATTGACACCGACCTCACTCCGGCACGTCTGCTGGCCATAGCCATGGAGGCGGAGCGCGAGATTGATCCTGACGGCTGCCACCGCACTCCCTCCGGCTCTTATGCCGATCGGCTCATTGACATCGACCTGATCTGCATGGGGTCCACAGTCAGCCAGGCCGATCCGGAGCTTCCGCACCCGCGCATGCACCTGCGGGAATTCGTGCTGGAGCCTCTGGCTACCATGCTTCCTCAGTGGCGCCATCCGCTCCTCGGCCTCACTGCCTCCGAATTATTGGAGAAACTTCATACTAAAACGTCCTGACACTACGTTAAAAAAATATTAATCCGAGAAACCACATTATCGATAATTCCAGACCATGAAGTCGACATTTGCTCTTCCGGTATTTCTCACGCTGCTCCTGACTCTCGGCTCTTGTAGCTCAAAGCGTGCGGTGCTGCCCTATTTCACTGATCTGCCCGGCACAGAAGGCACCATGCCTGCCGGCAAGTTCGAACTTACGATCGTGCCTGACGATGAGCTTTCAATCTCGGTCAATGCACCCGATCAGGAAGCTGCTGCGGCCTACAACCGTCCGTATCAGCCTCTGCCTGCCACTGACTTCTATATGAAGAGCAGTCAGCCGCTTGAATCGCAGACCATCACCCGCCGCAACCAGAATCTGGTCTATGCCACTTATACCGTGAGCGCCGATGGCTTCATTGATTTCCCTAAGCTTGGCAAGATCCATGTGGCCGGCATGACGCTGGCCCAGCTCGCTTCCTATATTGAAGAGAAGGTGGCGGCAACCATAGTCTCTCCCTCGGTTACCGTGCGTCTGGTCAATTTCCACGTCAGCGTGATGGGCGAGGTGAGCAGCCCCGGAGCACGTCTGGTCAATCGCGAGCGCTATTCGGTGCTCGATGCCTTGGCCGATGCCGGCGATCTCACCCCCTATGGCGAACGCTCCACCGTGTTGCTGATCCGCGAAGAAGATGGCCAACGCACCTACCATCGCCTCAATCTCAACTCCGCCGAATTGCTTGAAAGTCCTTACTTCTATCTTCAGCAGAACGATGTGGTCTACGTGGAACCCAACCGTATCCGCCAGGCCAACTCCAAAGTGGACCAGAATAGCCAGTTCAAGCTCTCCATGACCTCCGTGATCGTGAGCGCGGCTTCGGTCATAGCCTCACTCGTTATAGCACTGTTTGTTAAGTAATGCCATGAGCAACAAAAAGTCTGAATTTGTAGATCTGGGCGCGATCCTGCGCTTCTACGCTTCCAAATGGTACTGGTTTCTGCTGTCGGTGACAGTGTGCTGTGCCCTCGGATTTCTCATCTCCCGCACCGTGCAGCCCAAATATGTTGTGCGGGCCAATCTGATCCTTAGCGACGACAACACCGGATCGCTGCTGGCTGCCGGTATGGGCGACATGAGCGCCCTGTTCGGTGGCAATAGCTCGGCTGAAGATGAGTCGATGATCGTCTCCTCCCATACCACATTCCGCGAGGTGGTGCGTGAACTCGGCCTCAACCGCCAGCACAAAGTGCGCCTGATGCCGCTCACCTATGCCTTCTCTTACAAGGAATCCCCGATTGAACTGATCCCTGACCCGTCGATCAATGCCGACACCCTGCGCGATGTGCTTGGCTTCAAGATCAAGATCAACTCCAAAGGCAAGGCTGACGTGACCCTGCGCACCCGTGGCAAGAAGATATTCCACGAATCGGGGCTTAATGTCCCCTCGGTGATCTCCACCCCCTATGGCCGCTTCACCGTGACCACCACCCCTTGGTTTGATCCTGAGGAGGGCGCCACCTGCACCATAGTCTATGCCGGCTATGACCGCGCTGCCGCCTCTCTTGCCGAAGACGTGAGCATCGGTCTGGCCTCAAAGCACTCGTCGGTCATCTGCATGGAGATGATCACTCCCGATGTGGACTATGCCAAAGACGTGCTCAACACCATCATTGCCAAATACAATTCCGCAGGCATCGAGGAGCAGAATGCCAAAAACTCCAAGACCGCACGTTTCATCTCCGAGCGCCTGACCATGCTGCTCGACTCGCTGGTCGAGACCGAGCAAGAACTGGAGACCTACAAGGAACAGGCCGGACTGGTTGACCTGGAGGCCGACGGAAAATATCAGTTCTCGCGCCTTGGCGAACTTGAAAAGGCCTATACCGAAGCTTCGGTCACCACCATGAATCTGCAGAACACGTTTGATCTGCTGCAGGCTTCGACTCCAGGCGACTACACGGTGCTCCCTCTCGTAGGTTCCGACGGCACCATAGCCATGCTTCAGCAATACAACTCACTGGTGCTCGAACGCACACGCCTGGCCCGCTCGGCCAAGCCTGGCAACGAAACCCTCGATCTGCTCGACAACCGCATCTGGCAGTATCGTGACAATATTCTCGTGACCCTGCGCCGCGCGCTCGACGATGCACGCCAGAGCGAGAACCGACTCCATGAACTCTACCTGACCACACGCAATCAACTCGGATCCATGCCCAATCAGGAGCGTGCCCTGCGTGACCTGATGCGTCAGCAGAAGATTAAGGAAGAAACCTACCTCTTCCTGCTCCAGAAGCAGGAGGAGACCGCTATACTCCTGGCCAACGCCACCCCCAAGGGACAGGTGATCGATGCCGCTTACTCGCTTAATGAAGACATAGCCATCTCCACTAAGATGATTCTGGCCATGGCCTTCGTATTCGGCTTGCTTATTCCGCCGGTTGTCTTCTTCCTGCAGAAGATGCTTCGCACCAAGTTCGCCACCCGCTCCGAAGTCGAAGCGAGAGTCGAAGTGCCGGTGCTCGGCGAGGTCTGCACCGATCGCTCTGGCCAGACTCTGGTGGTACGCCCCGGCGGCTCCGGCTCCACTGCCGAACTGTTCCGCCTGATCCGCGTCAATCTCCAGTTCATACTCGGCAATCCCGAAGAAAAAGTCGTGCTCATGACCTCGACCAAGTCAGGCGAGGGCAAGAGCTTCATCTCCATCAATATGGCAGCCTCCATGGCCATGCTCGGCAAGAAGACGCTGCTTATCGGCATGGACATACGCAAGCCGCGTCTGGCTCAGTATCTCGACATCAAGCCGCGACACGGCCTGACGGAATATTTATCATCTCCCGCGCTGAAACTCGACGATATAATCGTGCCTGATGCCCTCATGCCCAATCTCGACGTGATCGTGGCCGGTCCCATTCCGCCCAATCCCAGCGAGATGCTTGCCTCGGATAAGGTCGAGGAGATGTTCCGCGAACTGCGCACCATGTATGACTATATCATCGTGGACTCGGCTCCTGTAGGCATGGTCAGCGACACGTTCCTGCTGGCACGCATAAGCGATGCCACCGTCTACGTGACACGCGCCAACTACACTACCTTCACCGACCTGCGGTTTGCCGAAAACATCTACGACGAGAAGCGCCTCAAGAAACTCGCCCTTGTGGTCAACGGCACTCAGGCCCAGAAGGGCTATGGCTACGGCTACGGCGAAAAGACAGACAAAAAGTAATCCACTTACCCCCACCTCTTCGACTTGACCACGGTAGCTTTACAGGCCGCAGAACCGATCGGGCAGGAGCGCCTCCACTCCGGACGCTACTTCACTGCACCCGCCGCCGAATGGTGGCGGACGATCAGTTTTTTCCTCTGCCTGGCGCTGCTGGGGCTGCGCTTCTATCCTGCGGCGATCCTGCTCATAGGGGTGCTGGCTGTGCGTTACCGCACCGATCGCTATGCGTTCATGCTGGAACTGATGATCACTTTCGGTGGTTTCGGATTCATGCATGCCGACGTGCTTCCGTTCAAGTTCAGCGACCTGGCGCTTATTACCGGATTTGCCGGCATCTTTCTCTACCGCCGTTCGCCGCTTGTCAGCAAGGTGCTTTTTCTCACTCTCGGCTACTTTGCCCTGATCTGGTGCATTGCGCTGACGAGTGATGAGCCTATGCGCACTCAGGTGGTGATGATGCGCAATTACTTCATCATCATCTCCTTCCTGATCCCGATGATGGTGTTCGGCAACACCCGGTTCGAGTGGAATAAGTTTATTCATACCGTCTTTGTCCACGAACTGGTCATATGCGGACTCTATGCCATCGACACATATCTGGTCCATGGCGTGGTGCTCGTCCCTGCCGCTAACCGCATCGAGGACAAGTTCGGTCACCTTATCTATTCCACCCTCACCGATCCGATCTGGCTCCCCACCAATCCTCTCTACTGGCCGCGTCACTATCCCTATGGCCTCTATTGGATGGCACTCTGCATAATTCCGCTGGTGCGCAAGCAGGTGCGCCTGTCGCCCGTGCAGTGGATCCTCGTGTTGCTGGCGCTTCTTTGCTGCAAGACCATGACTTTCCTTGCCGGCTTGCTCGTCTGCTTCATCTCCTTCCGAGGCAAACTCAAGCAGTCGTTGGCCGTCGGCTTCATCACCATGGTGAGCATCTTCGGACTTTACTTTGTTGACTCTGCAATGGGCTCGCCCATGCGTATAGCCTCCACAATCGATCAGTTTACATCGCTTGAAGCCGCTGCCGACAATGAGGACCTGGCCGAATTCGGCTCGGGCCGCATGGCGCAGATCATACCTAAGTGGCAGCTCCTCGGCGATCTCAACCGATACTGGCTTGGTTTCGGATTCCTGCACCCCACACTCACCACCAATCCGAAATATCAGCTCAAAAACGAATATTATGTTGACGTAGCCAAATCCGAAGAGGTGGCCACTGCGGTGGAAGTGACCCAGTTCCAGACCATACTCGACTGCGGTTTCCTCGGTTTGATCATTCAGACCGCCTTCTACGTAGGCCTCTACTTCGTGATACGCCGGTTACGTTATTCTGACTACTATCTATGTGCCCTTGTGGCTATCAGCGTGTTCGGCATCGGCGGTTTCGCCGGACTGACCCAGCGTGACGGACTGCTGCTGCTCGGCACTGTGCTTGGTGCCGTATTTCTGGCCAATCCTCAGGGGCGGTATATGGACACCGCAGACTTAAAATCATCACAAAGCCTATGATTCCAAAGATTATTCACTACTGCTGGCTCAGTTCCGATCCGCTGCCCGCGAAGTTGCAGGCCTGTATCGACTCCTGGTCGGTGCATTGTCCCGACTATGAGGTGCGTCTGTGGAATTTCGACCGGCTTGGCGACGATTGTCCGGTATGGGTCCGTGAAGCTTTTGACAATAAGAAATATGCGTTTGCCTCCGATTTCGTGCGTTGCTACGCGGTATATAAATTCGGAGGCATATATCTCGACTCCGATGTGGAGCTGCGCAAATCGTTTGACAGTCTGCTCGATCTCCCCTATATGCTCGGACGCGAATCTGACTCCGACACTGTGGAGGCTGCGGTGGTAGGTGCTCCCGCCGGACACCCGTTCTTCGCTGCGCTGCTTGAACACTATCGCGACCGTCATTTCGTGCGCCCCGACGGATCGTTTGACATCACGCCGCTTCCGAAGGTGATCAACTCCGTGTGCCGCGGTCGCTTTGAGTTTGTCGATGTCGATTCGCCCGATCAGGTCACCGACACTCCCGGACGGCTCTGTGTGCTCCCCTCCGACTGGTTCAGCCCCATCAGCCTTAAAAACATGGCCATGAACGTCACCGGCAATACCGTGGCCATACATCACTTTGCCGGAAGCTGGAAGCCTGCTTCCTATCGAGGTAAAAAGCGCCTGCAGAAATTCCTCGGTCCGAAAGTGACCGATGCAATCATACGTCTTAAAGACATAATTCTTAACCGACGTCCCTCCTCCACTGCTAAATGACAGCCAACGAAAATAAATCCATGCATAGAGTGCTTACCATAGGCCCCTCGCGCAAGACGCTTGGGGGTATGGCCTCCGTGCTTAAAGTTTATAAGAAGTCTGTGCCCGGTTTCAAGCATCTGGCATCTAATAGCCAGCGTGGCACTCTGGCCGGATTGTGTGTGCTTGCGGCTACTCTGGTGCGTATGCCGTTTGAGCGTCTGTGTGGACGCAATGTGCTCCACGTTCACACTGCATCGGGCAAATCATTCGTGCGCAAGACGTTTATCATGCGCTACGGGCGCCTGCTCGGCTACAAGATCATATATCATTGTCATGGCGCTGAGAGCAAGGAATATTTTCGCCGCATAGGCCTGCCCAAAGCCAAAAAGGTGCTGAAGCTTGCTTCGGCTGTGGTGGTGCTCTCCGAGTCCTGGAAGGATTATTTTGAAAACACCTTTGCACTTGACAATGTGCACGTGCTCTACAATCCGATTATACTGCCTGAAGTGCCACTGATGCCCGATACTTCCGCGCCTCTGCAACTCCTGTTCTTAGGACGCTTCGGCGATCGCAAGGGCATATTCGATCTGCTTGACGTAATTGCCCGCAATCAGGATCGATGGCGCGGCCGTGTCTATCTGCGCGCCGGAGGCGACGGCGAGATCGAGCGCTTCCATGAGGTGGTGCGCGAGGCCGGAATCGGTGATATGGCTGAATTCATTGGCTGGGTCGACGGTCCGGTCAAGGAGATGGCTTTTGCTTCGAGCCATATATTGATACTCCCGTCTTACAACGAAGGCCTGCCCATTTCCGTCCTCGAAGGATTGGCCTATGGCAAGCCGATCATTTCCACTCCTGTGGGAGGAATCCCCGAAGTAGTGGAGTCTCATACAAATGGCATACTGGTCACCCCCGGCGATAAAAAGGCTTTGGCTGAGGCTATTGACTGCTATCTGCTCAATCCTGAGCTCGTTGAGCGTCACGGACGCGCCTCGCGCCTTGCTGCCACCGGCTTCTCGCCCGAAGCCATCACCAACCGGTTGCTGCAACTTTATCAATCACTCGAATCATAGAGAATCATGGCAGGACGATTTGTGGAAAACGCAGTGAAGTTTGCCGAGAAGTGCCACCTGGTCACTCCCCGCTTCATTTCATGCGTGCGCCACTACTGCAAGTTCAGGCGCTGGCCTGACATAGACCATCCCCGCACCATCAACGAAAAGGTGCTCTATCTGCTCTTCAACACCGACACTTCGGAGTGGACCCGTCTGGCCGATAAGCTCGAAGTGCGCAAGTTCGTCGAGAGCCGGGGACTGGCCCACACCCTTCCGCGCATTTATGCCGTCGGCTCATCTTCGTCAGACATAGATTGGGACTCGCTACCCGATCAGTTCGTGGTCAAGACCAACCATGGCTGCGGCACTGTCCATCTGGTGCGCGACAAGACTACGGAAGATCTCGATGCACTGCGCCGCACCGTCGACCGCTGGCTGGCCACCCCCTTCGGCTATGCCACCGCCGAGCCTCACTATACCCGCATCACTCCGCGCGTCTATGTCGAGGAATTGCTCCCATGCGAGCCGGGCACTCAGCCCAACGACTATAAGTTCTGGTGCTTTGACGGTAAGGTCTATGGCTGTTTGCTCTGCACCTGCCGCGACTCCGCCACACACACCGCTAAATTCAACTGGGTCGATCTCCCGTCATGGACCTATCGGCCTGAAGTGATGCCGCCTTATTCGCGCAATTCTCACCGGATTCCCCGCCCTGACCGCCTCGACGAGATGATGGCGGTGGCGGCCCGTCTGTCGGAAGGATTTCCCGAAGTGCGCGTCGACCTCTATTGCATAAACGGTAAAGTATATTTCGGAGAAATGACCTTCACCTCCAATGGTGGACGTGACGGCTACACCCCCGACCATCTCATCACATTAGGCAACCAAGTTAAACTTCCGGATATAAAGTCATGAAGACCATAGGATTCCCCATCTCCCATAAGGAAAACGAATTTCGCCGCGCACTCCTTCCCGACGATGCGCGCTCGATCAAGAACCGTGACTGCGTCTACGTCGAAACCGGCTATGGCGACGTGCTCGGATTTTCCGACGAAGACTATCTTCGCGCCGGAGTCAACGTCTGCTCCCGCGATGAGGCCCTCGCCAAGGAGATTGTGTGTGATCCTAAGATCGGCGATGCCGACTATCTGACTCAGCTGCGTGACCAGACCATCTTCGGGTGGGTGCATGCCGTGCAAAACCGGCCCATCACCGACGCGCTCATCGAAGGGCGCCTCACGGCCTATGCCTGGGAAGATATGCACCATCGCGGACTCCACACGTTCTATCGCAACAATGAGATAGCCGGTGAAGCCGCCATCATGCACGCCTTTCAGTGCCACGGCGAGTTTCCTTACCACAAGAAGGTGGCGGTGATCGGCCGCGGCAATTCGGCTATGGGTGCCATCAAGGCCCTGCACTATCTCGGCGCTGACGTGACGGTCTATAACCGTGCCACCGAGGCCCTGTTCCGCAGCGAGATCGGCGAATATGACACGATTGTCAACGCCGTGTTGTGGGATACGCGCCGCACCGATCATATCATCTACCGTGAGGACCTGCACCGCATGCGCCGTGGATCTATGATCATCGACATATCATGTGACCGCGCCGGTGGCATCGAGACCTCTGTGCCCACCACTATCGAAAAACCCGACTATATGGTCGATGGTGTGCGTCACTATGTGGTTGACCACACACCTTCGCTTTTCTACAAGACTGCATCGGCCGAGATCAGCCGTGCGGCATCTCCATTTATCGATGCCCTGATCGAGGATCGTGCCAAGGCTGACGAGGTGCTCTCACGCGCTCTCGCCGTGGAGCAAGGACGCATTGTTGACACACGCATCTCCGAATTCCAGGGCCGCTGACGTCTGCGGAATTCCCCTGAAGTGTTAAATATTTGGTGATTACGGTAAAAACCAGTATATTTGCCACCCGTTTCAACTTGAGATTTTACTAATTCATTTATCTAATATCCAATCTAATCACATTTATGAAGAAAGCTTTACTCGCTTCTGCTGTTGTGGCGGCTGCCGCAGGCTTGGCCTGGGCCGTCGATTACGACCTCAGCTCTCTTGGAGCATCTACTAATGGAGGTCGCTATATCAGTTCGCTGAACGTGTCTGATGATGCCGGTTCTGAACCTGCTACGATCGGCACTGCACGTACAACCGGTACTGGTGCTATTTATTGGGACTTTTCCGATCAAGTATTCACCACTGAAGCCGGTGCAACTGTGTCCATCAAAGTCAATGGCGCTGGAGAATGGATGCATACCTACATCTATCATCTATGTTGACTGGGCCGGCGATGGCTTCAACTACTCTCAGCCTTCCGACCTTATTAACGTCGAAACCTACAAGCCTCTCCCTGGATCTGATCTGGTTTACTATAACTGCTGGAGTGCTGACATTAATGAAGGCACTAACACTTGGTATAACAGTGATGGTCAAAAACGCACTGGTGCTCAACCTCATAACGCAATGGTAGCCGGCACTTATACTTTCACCCTTCCTAAATATGTTGAAGGTTCCTATCGCGTGCGCGTGAAGTCTGCATGGCAGTCGCTTGACCCCAATGGTGGTGTCGACGCTTCAAAGGCTACCAATAACATTCAGGCAAATGGTGGCACCATAATCGACTTTACCATGAATGTGGTTTCTCCCGTTGCTGAAACTGTCGATGACCTCACGTACAACGAGGCCGGTACTTGGACCATTCCTTACTTCTGTACTCAGGAAACTACGGGAGAAGGCTCCAACGGCCGCATTGCACAGCTGATCGACTGCGATCCCACTACCTACTATCACAGCTCATGGGCGAGCAGTGGCAGCGACAGCTCCAACCCCCACTTCTTTGTGCTTGACCTCGGTGAAACACAGAAGGTGAGCGGTTTCGCATGGACTCCCCGCCAGAAAGCCAATTCTAACAACGGCCGCTGGACTTCAACTTCCGTCTTTGCTACCGATGATGCCGAAGCTTTCAAATTCACTTCTCATAACGAAGCCAGTGCATATGCCACCGAACACGCTGCTGAAGCCCGTGTCAACACTCTGACTGCCATTGCCGGAACTCCTGCTGAGACTGCTATGTTCTCCGAACCCGTCGATGGTCGCTACCTCCTCTTTATTGTCAACGGTAATGCTGGCTATAGCTGTGCCGCTGAACTCGGCCTTTACATTCGCAAGGAGCTGACTCTGGCTCAGGTTTATCCTCGTCGCATAGCCGAGATCGATTCCAAGCTGAAACATATTGTTGATCTGGCCAACCTTTACGCCGAGAGCTGCCCCGCAGCTGCTTCCATGCTTGACCTTTATGCCGGTGCCGTCAAAGGCGCTGACCCCAAGGAATATATTGATAGTTATGACAACCTTGACGAAGTACTCGCTAACACTCTTTTGACTCCCATCGAAAATGTAGTGGTGGCACATTTTAATGCTAACATTGGCAAGGATGACTTCATGCCCTACAACGTAGGTCACGACTGTTTCCTCGCTGGTGCCAACAGCGACGAAACCTCTTTTGTAACCTCTGCTTCCGTGTTTGAGCAGACCAAGTGGACCACCGAAGCCGGTGCAAACGGTGGTGAATTCTGCTTCAAGTCAGCCAATGGCAAATATATCGGCACTCCCACCGCTGAAGGCAACGTGACCGTCGTTGCTTCCAAGGACGAAGCCGGTTTCTTCACTGTCAAGGCTGCCGACGGCTATCTCCACTTCGTTTCTGTAGCTCAGCCCGAATGCATGCTCGCCGCTAACGGCAGCGTTGCCGCCGTCAGCATCCTGACCTCAGGCGCTACCGCATGGCAGATCCCTGCCTACACTGAAGTGAGCGAAGAAAATCCCCGCTACGTTGTGTTTGAATCTAAGCGTACCGCCGGCAAATATCTCGCTGACCACGCCGAACAGACCGAGAGCAAACAGGGCACTGTCTCTTACGGCATGTCCGGCCTCTATCGCGTGAGCGGTACCACTCCCGAATCCGGCATGATCTGGCAGGTAACCCCCGGCTATCGTGAAGGCTCTTACCGCATCAAGAACTATGTCACCAAGAAGTATCTGGTGAACCTGGCCTCCTACTGCGACGTCACCTCCGAATCTCCCGTCGATATGTATCTGATCCCGCTGTCTGACGGCGGCTACTCCATCAGCACTGACGGCAGCAAGACTAACCAAACCTCAATCGATGCCAACGGCTTCAATGATTACGTAGGCTTCTGGACCGCAGGCGATCAGGGCACAACCTGGTATCAGGGCGTGCTTGATCCTGAAAGAGCTGAAGACGGTGACCTCTATCCCGCGCTGGTTTACTATCTCGGCACCGGCAAGATCGCTGAAAATGCCATCAGAAACGTCGAGAAGTTCCGCAACACTCTGCCCGGCTCCGATGCTATTGTTGAAGAAGCTGTAGAGGGTATCAGCAAGGCTGATGACGAAGAATCCATCAATGCCATCGTTGAAGGCGTGAAGCCCGCAGTTGAGGCTTTGGTAGACGAACTCATCAATAGCTACGCTTTCGTTACCATGGTCAACAACCGTCGTGAATCACTTGACCAGAACGCTATCCTTGCCTCTGTTGAAGTCAATGACTCGGTTACGGTACTCAACACCGTTAAAAATCCCGTTCCCGCTTCTATGTGGTTTGTATTCGCCGGTGAAAACGAAGGCGAAGTAATCTTCCAGAATGCTATCACCGAGAAATATATTGGTGTCAAAGACAACAAGCCTGCCTTCGTTGACGAAGAAGAGGCTGCCGCCTTCAATATCACTGTGACCGCCGACGGTACTGTTAATGTGGCTCAGGCCGGTTCTTCTAACCTCCTGAACCTCGACACCAACGGCAACAATCTCGTATTCTACAGCGTTGCCGGTGACGCAGGTAGCCAGTGGCACTTCGGCACCCTCCCCGTCTGCGCTGAGATCACCGAAGAGATTGCCGACACCATCATCAAATGGGACGGCATTGAAGGAAGCTACTCCAATGGCAAGGCTCTCACCTCATTCTCCATCACTCTGCCCTACGAACCTACTGCAACCGAACTCGGATATGGTTTCGTTGCTTCGATCAACCTCGAAGACTACACCCCCTCATTCGTATGCATGATTATGCCCGAGGATATGACCTACGATGCTGAAACCAAGACCCTGACCTACACCCTTGAGCAGCCCATCACCGAGACTGGTATATATTATGCAGCATTCAGCAGCGGCGCCTTCTCGATGACCGATGCCGAAGGTAATCTGGTTTACACACCCGATATCTACTCCGACCTCGTTGTCTGCTTCTATGTTCCCGATGTGGCCGTAGACCTCACCGTGACCCCCGAAAATGGCGAATGTAATGCCGTTGAAACCATCAATATGTGGATCGAAGGCGCAGAAACCATCGTCAATGAAGACTGCACCGAATCCATCACCATCACCAAGAATCTGAACGACTTCCTCTCCTACACCGCAGAGGAAATAAGCGAGCAGTATGATGAGGCTACCGGTTCTTACTTCATCGACCTCAAGGCCGACGGCAAGACCGAAGAAGCTATCTACACCCTGACCGTGCCCGAAGGCTTCTTCTACAGCAACAACGGCCGCAACAAGCTCACCACCGTGGTTTGGGACGTTTATGACGGAATTGTGACCGTGACCGTTGAAGGCGAAAGCCAGACCATCTATGACCTCCAGGGTCGTCGCCTGAACCGCGCAAGCCGTGGCATCAACATCATCGACGGTGTGAAGACTCTGATTCGCAAGTAATCTTAATTGATTGCCTATATAAAAAAAGCGCCCGAATAAGGGCGCTTTTTTTTGTTTGTAAACAAACTATTTGGTAATTTTACGCCACCAAAAGCAAAAACAAAGTCACTATCACATCATGAAAAGAGTTATACTCCCGATGATGCTCCTCGGAGCATTGACTGCCGGGGCCGAACATCTGGCCCCGGATCAGGCGCTTGAGCGTGCGCTCACGGCCGGTGGCCCGGCCCGTGTGGCCTCTCCCTCCGCGCGCCCCTCTTACTATCAGTATGCTGCCGCACACGGCCAGCTCTATCTCTTTGATGACAAGGCTTCTGGGCGAATGCTCGTCACCTCTTCCGACTCCCGCTTCCGCCCCGTACTCGCCGAAGTTGACGGCTGCTCCGAGCAGATGGCTCCCGCAATGCTCTGGTGGCTCGACCAGTATGAAGAGGAAATGACTGCCGCAGCCGGAGCTGTGTCAGCTTCCATTCCGGCTGACAATTATGCCGGCTGGGAGCCTATAGCCCCCATCGTCAAGTCAAAGTGGAACCAGAACTCTCCCTACAACGATCGCTGCCCCTCGGGCTATGCTACCGGTTGTGTGGCCACTGCCATGGCACAGATTGTCTATACCAACCGCTATGCCAAGGGTAAAGGCAAAGCCTCCTACAATATGTATGGCACATCGGTATCGTTTGACTTCGCATCGGCCGCTTTCGACTTCGATGCTATGACCGACACCTACGATGCCAATTCGACTACCGCCGCCAAGGAGGCCGTGGCCGAACTGATGTTTGCCTGCGGTGTGGCCGCTACCACCATCTATGGCCCCGAAAGCTCGGCCAACGGTGCTTCGGTGCCTCCCGGCCTGACAAAATACATGGGCTATGATGCCACATACACGAAAGATCTCTGGCGCCCCCAGTTCCAGACCGTGGAATGGGAGCGGATAATCTACAATGAACTGAAAGCCGGACGCCCCGTGCTCTATGGCGGATCGGCCAAAGCGGGCGGTGGCCATTCCTTCGTGTGCGACGGATACTCCGACAATGGCCTCTTCCATATCAATTGGGGCTGGGGTGGCATCAGCGACGGCTACTTCGCTCTCTCCGCCCTCAATCCTTATGATCAGGGCATCGGTGCTTCCGACGGCGGCTACAACAGCGGTCAGTACATTGTCCTTGTTGTTGCTCCCGGGGCTAAAGATCCGCAGAAGATCAACACTCCCGACCCCACGCAGAAGACCGATATTTCAGGCTGCGAGATCCATGACCTTTCGTTCGGTACAGGACTTTATCTCGGCTATGACGCCAACGTGTCATTCTCCATCGTCAACCTCGGCACCACCGACTATAATGACTATGTCCACGTGGGCATATTCAACTCCGACAATGCCGAGATCACCTATGCTGAACATATGAACGTCATCGTGCTCCCCGGTGACGTTGCCTCGGTGTCGGTGTCGCTGAAAGTCGAAGGTGAGAAGGACCTCAAGATGGAGCCCGGCACATACACCCTCAAGATCAGTGACCACTGGCGCCGCTCCCTGGCCGAGTATCAGGTGGAAGTGCTCGATGGCCAGCCTTCAGGCGGCTGGAGCAGCAATGGCATGTCGTTCTTCATGCTCAACGGTGACTCCATGCCTGCCGTGGTGGTCAATGGTCAGTCATGGCCCCACAATCCCGTCATTGACTGCTACACCCAGCAGAATGTCAACATTAAGCTCCGTTTCTACGAACACGGCACAGACAAGGTGGTGGCAACCATCAACGGCACGTCTGTGACCATGCCCATGAGCTTCCAGCGCACATTCTCATGGCCCTATGGGCGCCCGACGGTGACCGTGCCCTGGGGTATATATGACGTGTGCTATCTTAACGGCACAACTCAGTGCTCCGCCCGCTCCACAGTGCGCGTCGGCGCTCCCTCCGGTGGCCTCAACTATGCTCCCTCGCTCTCCGGCAAGGAAGTGAGCGTGGCTCCCGGCACCTATAAGGGCGACGTGGTGATCCCCGAAACTGCCAAAGTCGGCTCCGCTGAATATCCCGTGATCGGTATCGAAGACGGCGCTTTTGGCGCCTGCACCGAGCTGACGTCGCTCGACGTGCCCGCCTCCGTCTCCTCTGTCGGACTCAACGCGCTGCGCAACACTTATGGCATGACCTCGCTCATGCTGCGCTCCGAGGAGCCTCCGTTCTATCATGAGGCTATGGTGACCTTCGGCATGCACTTCCGCACCGCCGTCTACGTCCCCGCCGCCTCGTTCGACTCCTACCGCAGCCGCTTCTCCGTGCACTCCGTCTTCGCTACGCTTGATGCCGTTTCCGCTCCCTCCGAAGCTAAAGTCGGAGCCGGTGATGAGGCCGACATACTTCTTGGCGTGACACCTGCCACCGCACACTTTAACCCTGACTGCAAGGTCGAGATCTCGCCTGCCGGCATTGTCGAATTCGTCGGCTCCTCTGTGGCTGCCGACGGACGCCTGGCTCTTACATTCAAGGGCATTGCCATCGGCGCCGCCACCGTCACCGTCACTCCCGCGCAGCCCGGTGTGGCTCCCGTGAGCTTCCCCCTGACCGTGGGCGATCCCGCTTCCATATCCGGAATTGTGGCTGAGGGTGACGACGCTTCTGCCGTTTACGATCTGCTCGGACGCCGTGTGGCCAATCCTACCCGTGGCCTCTACATCATCAACGGCAAGAAGACTATTCTCCGCTGATCATCACACTGACTGATAATAAAAGTGCACGCGGCTTTTTCGCGTGCACTTTTATTTTATTTTTGTGTATTTGGAAATAATTACTTAACTTTGCGGTGACGTAATTGACAACTGAAAACAACTCAGGATCTCGTCGGTGGAATCCGGCCGGGATTCCTTATTTTTTTATCTCCTTTCAAAAAAACTACTACCACTACGACATGGCAATCACTTACATGACCAAAGAAGGCTATAAGAAGAAGATGGACGAAATAGCTTATATGGAATCTGTCGAACGTCCGCGCATCTCTGCCGCGATAGCCGAAGCACGCGACAAGGGCGACCTTTCGGAAAACGCCGAATACGACGCTGCCAAAGAGGCTCAGGGGCTGCTTGAAATGAAGATAGCCCAGCTCAAGGATCTGGTGGCTAATGCCCGTATTATCGACGAGAGCAAGCTCAATACTGACGAGGTGCAGATCATGAATCGTGTGACTATTAAGAATCTTGCCAATGGCATGAGCATGGAATATACCATCGTGGCCGACTCCGAAGCCAATCTCAAGGAGAAGAAGATAGGCACCTCGACCCCGATCGCGCAAGGTCTGCTCGGCCACAAGCTGGGCGACGTGGTCGAGATCCGCGTGCCCGCCGGCCTGATGAAATTCGAAATAGTAAATATTGCGTTCTGATGAGCATTTTCTCAAAGATAGCCGCTGGCGAAATCCCTTCATATAAGGTGGCGGAAGATGCCGACCACTTCGCCTTTCTTGATATCAACCCCATGGCTCCGGGTCACACGCTGGTGATCCCGCGCCGCGAGGTGGACTATCTGTTTGACCTCTCCCCCGAAGAATATGCCTCGCTCTGGGAGTTTGCACGCGAGGTGGCGCTCAAGATGAAAAAGGCGCTTCCCTGCAAGCGCATCGGAGTGGCCGTACTCGGCATGGAAGTGCCCCACGCCCACATTCATCTGGTGCCGCTTCAGACCGAAGCCGACATGGATTTCCGTGCGCCCAAACTGAGTCTGCCCGCCGAGGAGATGGAGCGCATCGCAGCCATGATAGCCAACGCCTGACATGGCCGATATATACCAGTTACGCCGCCGCGGCACCGTGATCTTCCTGATCATCACGGTGGCCGTGGTGGCTGTCTTTTTGTGGGTCAGTGACTCGCTGGTGCGCGATCTGTCGGCTCAGGAACGCGCGCGCATGGAGATCTGGGCCGATGCTACCCGCGAGATTGTGAGCGCCGATCCGTTTGGAGGTTCGGAGGGTACCGACATAAACTTCCTGCTCAAGATCATTGAAGCTAACCGCACAATTCCCGTGCTGGTGACCAACGACCGCGACAGCATATTGCAGCAACGCAATTTCGACCTCCCTGAGCGCACCGATTCGCTCCCCCCTTGGATCATCACCCCTGTCAACGAACAGTTTCTCCAGGGAAAGCTGCGAGTGTTGAAAAAGTCAGGTACAAATGTGATCCACATCACTATTGCACCCGGTGAGGTGCAGCATCTTTACTATGAAGACTCGCGTTTGCTGCAGCGCCTGAGTCTATATCCTTACGTGCAGCTTGCCGTGATGCTCGCATTTGTGGCGGTGGTCTATTTTGCTGTGTCGTCGAGCAAGAAGGCCGAGCAGAATAAGGTGTGGGTGGGCCTGAGCAAAGAGACCGCCCATCAGCTCGGCACCCCGATCTCGTCGCTTATGGCGTGGACAGAGATTCTGCCGTCATATGGCGTTGACAAGGAGATAGTCGGCGAGATAGGCAAGGACGTGCAGCGGCTTCACACAATTGCATCGCGCTTCGGCAAAATCGGATCGGAGCCGGTGATGGAGGTAGCTGATGTCAACAAGGTGGTGGGAGCCGCTGCGGACTATATGCGGTCGCGTATATCGCGCGCCGTCGATTTCCGGGTGGACTTGTGCGCATCGGAACTTCCGGCGCGTCTCAGCGCCCCTCTGCTGGAGTGGGTGATGGAGAATTTGATCAAGAATGCCGTCGATGCCATGGAGGGACATGGAATGCTGTGTGTGACCACCGCTGTCGACGGCGACAATGCCGCTATCGAGGTGGAAGACTCAGGACGCGGAATCGCGCGCCGCGATTTCCGGTCGATTTTCAATCCGGGCTTCACCACTAAGAGCCGTGGCTGGGGTTTGGGCCTCACGCTGGCCAGAAGAATCGTGGAGCAGTATCACGGCGGCCGCATCTATGTAAAGCAGTCGGAGCCGGGTGTCGGCACCACTTTCCGCATCACTGTTCCGTTGTGTCGTTGCGTGGAATCGTGAAGATGAAGCGTGCCCCGTTTTTATAGGTCGAATCGTATTCGATTGATCCGTGGAGCAGTTCGGCTATGAGCTTGCACACGGGCAGTCCCAGTCCGGGGCCTTCGCTCTCCACATTGAGCTTTTCATAGCGGTTGAAGATAAGGTGTGCCTTTTCGTCCGGTATGCCGCAGCCGGTGTCGGTCACGATGAATCTTACATTGTCATCGTTCACTTCATAGTCAAGGGTGATGGTGCCTTCGGTCGTGAATTTAGCCGCATTGATGAGCAGATTCAGCAGCACTACCTGCAGGCGGTATGAGTCCGTGTCGATCAGTATCGGTTCGGATTTGGCCTTAAGGAAGATGAGTTTCACGCCGGGATGCAGGTTCACTTTCACGTTGTCGATCGAGAGCTGGCAGATCTTCTTGATATCGGTAGGACGTATCTTGACCGACATACGCTTTGACTCGAACTGCGAGAAGTCCTGAAGGTCAAGCACAAACGACTGGAGCATGACGGTGTTGAGCTGCACCACCTGCGAGAAGTGGAGCAAGTAGTCGCGCTTGCTTTCGTCTGCCGAGTCAATGATCATCTGCGAATATTCGGTGATGGTGTTGAGCGGTGTGATGATCTCATGACTGATATAGTTGATGAAATCAGTCTTGTTTTTCTCGGCCTCGCGCGCTTTGTCGCGGGCTGCTATGAGTTTGTCACGGGTCGCTTTGAGTACTTCGCTCTCATGTTCCAGTTCTGCATTTGACTTCTCAAGGCGCATCGAGAGTTTGCGGAAACGGCGGAAAAGTATGATAAATACAGCCGCTATCACCAGCAGCACCACAAGTGTCACGATGCTTATGTTGATTATCGTGGACTGCATCTTGTTTGACTCGCGCTGGCGGTCAAGTTCGTTCATGGTGTTGCGGTCCTTGAGGCGGTTTACTTCATAGATGATCTGCAATTCGCGGTAGCGTTCGGCAGATTTCAGTTTCACGTAATCTTCCAGCGCCTTGGCATATTCCATCGAGGCCATGAGCTGTGATTCTTGATCGCCTACGGCTTCAGACGCCTCCATAAGCATCTGCAGGTAATATCGGCGGCTGAATATGTCAGAGGCTTTGCTGAGACTCAGCTTGATCAGTGGTATTGCGTCGGCATACTCGCCGCGCTTCATCATCATATAGAGCTGAGGCTGCTTGTAATAGTCCATGTCGGCTTGTGCCGAAGCGAGCCGTGACGCCACTTCCTTGATGCGTGCGTAGTAGTCTTCAGCTTCCTTGTCGGTCAGTCCTTCATAGTTCTTCAGTATGCGGCGCAGGCTTATGTAGCGGTTAAGGTCCAGGTTGCGGTACGCGCGACCTCTCTCCTTGTAGTTCTGCTCCATCTCGTCCATTATCTTGAGCAGCATGCGGTCTGCTTCGATGGCCTTTTTGTGGTCGCCGTTGTTGGTGTAGGTGATGGCTTGCTGCGAATAGAGTTTGTTGCGTATGGAGAATGTGGTCAGCGGCAGTGCTGCTATGCGGCGCTGCAAGTCGTTGAAGTACTCTGTGAGCAGTTCGCCGTGGGTCTCGCTTCCGAGATAGCTGCATATCGTATAGAGCTGCACCATCTTTTCATACGGATCAGTGGTGTCGTTTTTACCATATTCCTTGATCAGCTCCAGAATCTTTTTCTGTCGGTCATCTTCCGAAAGGAATTTTGAAGCGAGGGTGGCCTTGCACACCTTAATATATACCAATGTCTCTTTCTTGAGATCTGTATTGGGATAGCGCTCTACTCTGTGGATCAGGCTGTTCATCAGTGAGTCGTTGCGCTGATTGGCATCAGCCATGTGGCGATACATATCCATGGCCACCACTTCGTTACCGCTACGTTCTGCCATTTCAAGCAGGAGGGCAGCCGATCTTGTTCGTTCGTCAGAAGTGGTTGATAAGTCAAATATGTTGTATAGCTCACGTATGCTGTCGGCGGTGGTCGACGCTGATGACAGGGAGGTGAGAAGATTGTCACGAATGGCACTTCTATCAGCCTGCAATGCATGGAGTTTTGCACACGAAAATGTGTACAAAATCATCACAATCAATAACTTGAGTCTTTGCATCTGTATTTGGACTGAATAAAATTCGGTTACAATTGGGTCACAAAAGTACACATAAAAACATTACAAACCAAATAATATTGAAAAACTTTTGCAACAACTTGCCGATAATTGATGTGTTATTCAATTATTATGCGTAAATTTGCATTTGTAAACTGCGAAATATACCCGAAGCCCCAATGCTTGTCTATCTTCAGCACATGATTCAGCTGATTCTCTCGCCCGCGCGCGGCTGGGAGGATGTGGCGTCGCACTCCATCTCGGGGCGCCATGCTCTCACGCGCGGTCTGTTGCCGCTCATGGCGCTGGCCGGGTTGTCGGTGTTTGGCGGAGCGCTTTATGAAGTGCACCCTCAGTTCGGCAAGTTACTTACTGGCGCAGTGGCATGTTTCGTGCAGTATTTTCTCACTTATTACCTCTCGCTCGCAGTGCTCATGAGCTATCTGCCGCGCATCACAGCAGACGGTGCCACTGACGAAAACCGTGTGGCTCTGTTTCTCTGCTTTGCGGTGGGAATGATGTGTGTTATCGGTATTGTGGCTAATCTCCTGCCGATGACTCTGACTTTGGTGGAGTTCCTTCCTCTCTATGTGGCTGTGGTCATGTATAAGGGCCGCGACTTCCTTAACGTGAAGTCCGATGTGGTCGGAGGCTTTGTGGGCGTCACCGTATTGTCGGTGATAGTTCCGGTATATTTGATCGGAATGATCCTGGCCAGATTTATCTGATACTCTCAAAATCTATGAAATTCAAGGAAATCAACATAAAGAACAGGCGTGCCACATTCGACTACGCCATCGGCGATACTTTTACCGCTGGAATCGTGCTCACCGGCACCGAGATCAAGTCAATAAGGCTGGGCAAGGCTTCGCTTGTCGACACCTTCTGTTACATTGACCGGGGCGAAGTGTGGGTGAAGAATATGTATATCGCCGAATACTTCTACGGCACATACAATAATCACCTCGAACGCCGCGAACGCAAGCTGTTGCTGTCGCGCAAGGAGATCCGACAGTTGCAGAAAGAAAGTTCAGTGGCCGGCTTCACCATTGTGCCGCTGCGTTTGTTTATCAACGACCGAGGTCTTGCCAAACTGGTCATCGGTGTGGGCCGGGGTAAGAAGGAATATGACAAACGCCAGAGCATCAAGGAGCGTGACGATAAGCGCTCCATGGCTCGCCTCTTCCATAAATAAATATAGCCATGTCATCATATTATAACCCCTACGAACCCAGTCCCGCACCGGAACCTGACGTGACCACGCCGGATCGGGAGCCCGCCCCCGCGCCACGCCGCCCCCGGACTCCGCGTAATAATGTCAAGAAGCCCCGTAAGTTGACGGAGCCGGGGTCTGTCGTCGCTTTCTTCACCGACCGTCGTCTCTATCTGTTTCTCGGTGTGGTGTGCCTGCTCATGGCGGCATTTGCGCTGGTTTCGGCTGTGTCATGGTTTTTCTCGGCTGAGTCAGACCAATCCAAGGTTCTCTACAATGACTCCGGACAGATCATCGCTACCGGAGGAGTCGAGAATGTTGCCGGTCCTGCCGGAGCCTTTCTCGGTAACTTTCTGCTTACCGAGAGTCTCGGACTTGGATCGCTGCTGCTGATATTTTATGTCGGGGCCATCGGATTGAAACTTGCCGGACGCTGGCGCTTCAAGTTCTGGCCCATGACGTTCAAGTGTCTGCTTGTAGCTGTGGCGGTGTCGGTCGTGGCCGGCCTTGTCACGTTCAACTCGTCGGGTGTGATCATGTGGGGCGGACATCACGGCTATTACGTAAACCGTTTCCTGATTGACCACGCCTCAGCATTCGGGGCCATATGCGTGAGCATAGCGTTGGTATCGCTTGTCGCCATACTCTACCTTACCGAACTGACCCGCCTGTATATGGCCTATCGGCGCAAGATGAGCGCCATACGTGCGCGCCGCGCGGCCGAAGAAGAACGCCGCGCCGAGGAGCGGGCACGTGTGGAGGCCGAAATGAGCACTCCGGCTGTGGCCGGGGCCGAAGCTCATGACGAAGAGGCTGAGGCCGACCACATTGTGGAGCCACCGTCCGATCCTATCGACGGGCTCGACGCTCCGCTGGAGGTCGATCCCTTTGACTCTCCCGCATTGGCTGAAATATCGGAACCTGAAGATATTGCCCCTGCCGCATCATCTCCTGACGAACCAGGTGAATTTCAGGTGATGACAAATGAAATAGAGGAAGCGAAGGAGATCGTGACCGACACGTTTGATCCTACGGCCGAGCTGTCGCATTTCCATTTCCCCTCCATTGACCTGCTTGAAGACCGTTCGGGCAATAAGGTGACCGTGGACTCCGAGGAGCAGGAAGCCAACAAGGAGAGGATCATCAAGGCTCTGGAGCAGTTCAACATCAAGATTTCGCAGATCAAGGCTACGGTGGGACCTACCATCACGCTCTTTGAAGTCGTCCCCGCCGAGGGCCAGCGCATTGCCGCGATCAAGCGTGTGGAAGAGGATCTGGCCCTTGCGCTTAAGGCACAGGGCATACGCATCATCGCTCCGATTCCCGGCAAGGGGACCATCGGCATCGAGGTGCCCAACAATGATCCGCAGGTTGTGTCGATGCGCTCCATCA
>CAZKRV010000011.1:21444-23546 GCA_964555345.1 uncultured Bacteroides sp. | reverse complement strand
CGCCGTTGACCGTAATTTGACCCTGAGCACTTAACTTCGCGCCGGGAAGCTGCTCTATAAGTTTGTCAAGCATAGAGCCGTCGGCGAGTTGGAAAGCCGTTGCATTATATACTATAGTGTCACCCGCCATAACCATCTTGACTTTTGACGCTACAACCCCAACCTCTTGCAATGCGATTTCCTTGTCAAGGTGTACTGTTCCCAAATCCAAGCGTGAATTATCTTTTTCCAATGTAAACGGAATATCTTTTGCAGAGAATCCAACGGCTGATACCCTGAGGTTATAATCTCCCGTACCATTCACGGGGAGACCGAAATCTCCGAAGCTGACACTTTTACGTCCGTTCCATTCGGTAACACGGCTTGGTTCAAACATCGAAAAAATAACTGAGTCAGATGCGTTCGTAACGGTCATAGTCAAAGAATCAGGCTGCTGATTTGATAGAGAATCCAGTACCTTAACACTGACTATGGATTTTGCCGACAGGACCCAGCATAAATTTACAATAACAGAACATACAATGCCTGATATCCGTAAGAAAGTCATAGTATATATTGTATATATTCTGCCTCCTGACTCCCTAATTCGGCGGTTGGTGTACGGGTACAAGAAAAGAGGGGAATTCATCGCACCTCTATCATAGTTAGAACAGGCCCGCCAAGGCCTACAGACCGGATGATATATGAGGGTAGAATAAACAGCCCCTCTGATTTTGTCTATGCTATGATACGGCAACGATAACCGCAAGTATAGTTGCGACAAAAACAAAAAGAGCGTCTAATCTCACTCCATCCCAGTCTGTTTGTTTGAATTGGCGGTTCGTTCCAACTGAGAAAGAAAGCTTGACACTTTTCTTTTCCGATGATATGTCTCCTCCATCGGATAGGGCAAAGTTAAGCAAAATATTTGAGATTGACGCTCTGATAAGCAATTTATTCTACATTAATCAACATTTATGTAATGATGGCTATCTGGCGCAAAGAAAATGCAAGCTGGTTCCATTGTCTTCACCAACTTGCAGTTACACTTATAGACTATATGCAGGGCAATGGAATGAAGCGAGCAGACCTTGCCTCAAAGCTTGGGTTTCATCACAATACGTCAGCAAGCCGCTCTCCGGTGATGTCGGCGGGGAGTGGAGGCGTAGCGCCGTGGCAGGAGCAGACGAATGCCGATGTCTGCACTGCAGTGGCGTGGGCCTCGGCTACGGTTTTGCCTTTGAGCAGTGAGGCTATGAATGCCGCGGTAAACGAGTCGCCTGCACCTACGGTATCGGCCACTTCCACTTCCGGAGTAGGCAGATATGATATGCCTTCACGGGTAAACACATAGCTGCCGTTGATTCCGCAGGTAAGTATCAGTATATGCAGATCATATCGTTCAAGCAGCCACTTGCATTGTTCCTGCTGTGTGTCGGCCGTACAGCCATACATGCCGCTCACCTCAATAAGCTCTTCGTCGTTTATCTTCAGTATATTGCATCGCTTCATTGACTCGTGGAGTATCTCTTTGGAGTAGAAGCTCTGGCGCAGATTCACGTCAAATACCACGAGAGAGTCGGTTCCTGCCGCGGCCATGGCATCGAGAAAGCGGTTGATGGTGGTGCGTGACTCCTCACTGCGCTGGGCCAGTGACCCGAAGCAGAATGCTTTTGTGCGTCCGGCCAGGTTCAATAGTTCGTCTGTGAAGGGTATGTGATCCCAAGCCACGTTTTCGGTAATGTCGTAATGTGGTATTCCGAGTCCGTCCAGTTCCACCTGCACTGTGCCTGTGGGATATGGGACTTCGGCAAGTTCGAAGCCGAATCCTTTCGCCGAGAAGTTATCGATGATCTCCCGTCCGAGTGCATCGTGGCCCACGGCGCTCACTACGCATCCGGGCAATCCGAACTGTGTGATGTGATATGCGAAGTTGGCAGGTGCTCCTCCGATCTTTTTTCCGGCAGGGAGCACGTCCCACAGGACTTCACCCATACCTATTACTATGTCATTCTTGAAATCCATGTTACTATTAATTATATTCAGGATACACAATGCTATTGTCAAGCAATTGTGGATCAGCGGTATTTTGAGGAAGTGGAATCGGTGTCGGAGAGGATCGA
>CAZKRV010000011.1:0-21344 GCA_964555345.1 uncultured Bacteroides sp. | reverse complement strand
CAATTGTGGATCAGCGGTATTTTGAGGAAGTGGAATCGGTGTCGGAGAGGATCGAGAGATATGAAGCATAGCGCGATTGGGCGATGAGGGAATTTTCCAGCGCGTCGAGCACCGCGCAACCGGGTTCGTTGGTGTGGGTGCAGTCGCCGAAACGGCATCCGGCTGAAGCTTCAAATATCTCGGGAAAGAAGTGCGCCACTTCATGTCGGTCGAAGTCAATCGTGCCGAAACCTTTCACTCCGGGAGTGTCAATAAGACGTCCGCCCCCGGGCAGGTCATACATGCGTGAGAATGTGGTTGTGTGCATACCGGTCTGGTGTGCGTCGGATATCACGGCGGTGCGGAGTCCGGCATCGGGCACAAGCGCATTGATCAGCGATGATTTGCCCACTCCGGAATTGCCGCTCAACAGGGTGATCTTTCCGGCCACTTCCTCACGCAGTTCATCGAGGCCGATCCCGGATTTGGCTGAAGTGACGATTACAGGATAGCCGATTGAGCGATAGAGATGGCACACCGCGCCGAGCAGTTCCTGATCATCTTCGTCAGAGAGCAGGTCAGCTTTGTTGATTACCAGAGTGGCCGGAACACGATATGCTTCGGCTGTGGCCAGAAACCGGTCAATGAACGTGGTGGAGGTGACAGGGTGGGCCAGTGTGGCCACAAGCAGCACTCCGTCAATGTTTGACGCGAGTATGTGGCTCTCCTTGCTCAGGTTGCTTGCGCGGCGTATTATGTAGTTGCGTCGTGGCTCAATAGCCGAGATGAACGCCACCGGTTCCGATGTGTCGGTCACCGTCACTCTGTCGCCTACGGCCACCGGATTGGTGGTGCGCGTCCCTTTCAGGCGCAGATTGCCCTTGGCCGCGGCCGTGACGGTGCGTCCATCGGAGTCAAGCAGCACTTGGTAGCGGCTTCCGGTGTTGCTCACGACCAGTCCTCTGTCGGTGTTTGGTTCTGTCATTTTGCCATTATATATCTGATCCTGTCGATGAGCGAGGTCGGGGCCTGCTTGATGTGGACGTGGGTTGATAAGTCTCGTTTGTTGATGAAGATGATGGAATTCGGGAGCACGATCGCCACCGCTTCAGGAAAGTCAGCCACTCCGTGCACTCTTTCAAGTCCGATTTCGCGGAATGGCGATGTGGGGTCCATATGCGTGAAAACCAGCGATTCGCCGTCCATGTCAAGGGCATCTGTATCAAGCGCGTAGTCCACGAGCAGCGACAGGTTGCGATCCTCGAGCCGTTTGGGGCGGCGGCGGAATTTTTTATATAGTTCCTTTATATCGGTTCTGGTGATCATAAATGGTAAACGTGCGGTAAATGATCAATGTTGCCCGCATCAGTGCAAAGTTACGAAAAAATACAACAATCAGTGGCTCTGAAACGTTAATTTAACAAAACCAAAATTCAACGTGAAGACTAATAGAGAAAACGAAGGGAGCATATTCACCACATTGCGCGAATTGCCGTTGCTCAAAGGTGTGAGCAGTAGCAGATTGCAGCAGGTGGTGGGCAGCACGCCGTTTCATTTCCTGAAATACTCGGCGGGTGAGGTGATCGTGCAGGCCGGCGAGGAGTGCACTCATCTCAAATTTGTGGTCAGCGGAGCGGTAAGGGTCGACGTGACCAGTGCCAACGGACGCTTCACCGCGTCGCAGACTCTCAGGGCACCGCAGGTGCTCGCGCCAGATTATCTTTTCGGCCGCACTACAAAATATCCGTGTACCGCCACAGCTCTTGACGAAACGGTGGGCATCATGCAGATTACGAAAGAAGATTACCGCAAGATGCTCGCCTCTGACCCCGTGTTTCTGTTTAACTATCTCAACACCGTCAGCACCAATTCGCAGAAGGGGCTGCACGGTATTCTGGCCGTGGCCACCGGATCGCTTGAGGAGCGCATAGCTTTCTGGGTCATCTCGCTCACCCAGCCGGGGAGCGAGGATATCACGCTTGACTGCGCTCACCGTGATCTTTACTCACTCTTCGGAGTGGGGAGAAGCGGCTATTTCGCCACGCTTGAGAGTATGAAGGAGCGCGGCATTATAGACTATGATTCCTCGCGTTGTATCCGCATTCTTTCCCGTCCGTCTCTGGTCGGGATTCTCACTTCAGGTAACCACAACTGACCATAGGCTGATTCCGTGACACAAGAACCCGAACCCGCTACCACTCCAACCCGACGCCGCAGCCGTCTTGCCGTGTGGCGTCGCCGTGTGCTGATTGCGCTTGCAGTGCCCGTGGTTGTGCTGCTGATCGCTATCGGCGCTCTCTATGTGCCCGGGGTGCTCAACATGATTGCTTCCAAGGTGCTCCCCTCTGTTGAGCAGAGCACCGGAATGAAGATAGATGTGGCTGATATAAGGCTGAAATTTCCCCTGCGCCTTTCGCTGACCGATGCCATAGTGTGCAGCCCGACTCCGGCCGATACCATGATCGCCGTGGCCGGTGCGGGTGTCGATATCGAGGTGCTCCCTCTGCTGACCGGGCGCATCGGTGTGTCATCTATTGAGGCTACAGGCGCTTTCTATCAGATGGGAGGAGCCGATTCACTCTATATCCGTGCAAATGCCGACACGCTGAAAGTGGCGGGAGCTTCGGCTTCTATGGATTTTTCTTCGATTGATGTCGGCTCTGCCCGAATGGCCGGAGCTGACGTAAAGCTGCTCATGGGCCCCGGAGGTAGCGAAAAGACCGATACCGCCGAGTCGCAGACGCGCATGAAGATCACGGTCGGCCGTATTGATCTGGCCCGGATAGACTACACCATGGCAATGACCTCCGTAGTGGCCACCGACAGCCTGACCACCGATACCATCGCTGCCTCCATTGCTTCGGCTGAACTTAACGGCGGAGTGGTCGACATCACTCCGCAGCAGGTAAGCCTTGACTGCCATAACCTGACTATTGATGCCCCCGCGGCTCTCTATGGCAAAGCCGATGCTGAACCGATGCCCGGACTTGACATGAACTGGCTCAGCGTGAGCGAAACCGAGGTGGCGGTGCAGGATTTTGTGATGCGCGGCACCTCCATGACTGTGCCGGTTGTGAAACTCCATACCCGTGAACGCTGTGGGCTTACACTTGATGCCGACGGTGTGTTCGCCATGGATTCCGCCATGATGCGTGCTACCGGATTCCGGTTGTTTACCGGTGCCTCGATGATAAATATTTCAGCCGAAATGGGGCTTGACTCCGTGCCATCTGCGGCTCCGGTCAGGCTTGATGCGTCTGCCGAGATCGGTCTGGCTGACGTGATGGCTGCCATGCCGTCACTCACTCCGGTGCTGTTGCAGATGCCGCAGCAGGTGCCTCTCCGACTCCGTGCTCTCGCTTCGGGCACAATGGCGCGCCTCGCGGTCGATACTCTCACCGCCTCTATGCAGCGCATCTTTGCAGTATCGGTCAGCGGTGAAGCCTCTGATATCACTGCCCCCGACGGACTTAAGGCCGATCTGGCCCTCAATGGTTCTCTCTCCGATCCAGGGCCGCTACGGCGCATGGTCAAGGGAGTGCGCATACCTCCGCTGTCGCTTCGCGGTACGGCCACTGCCGACCGAGGGGCCTATGCCGCACGTCTCACAGCCCACACCGGCGCGGGACGGCTGGCGCTTGACGGCCGATATTCCGGTTCTGCTCCTGATTATTCAGTAAGCATAAAGGCTGACTCCCTGCCTGTGGGTGCTTTCATGCCCGATCTCGGCATCGGTGCTGTCACGGCATCGGTTGAAGCCCGTGGCCATGGATTCGACGTGTGGAGTCCGCGCACTGCCATTGCCGCCAAGGCCACTCTGGGGCGGGTTGAGTATAATAATACCGTGATACGCGATGTGACTCTTGATGCTTCGCTCAACAAGGGCTCCTATTCCGCATCGATCACGAGCGGCGCTCCTGCGGCGGCTCTCACGTTCAATGCCGACGGCACCATAGCCCCCCGTAATATCACGTGGAATGTCAATTCCGACATACGTCAGCTCAATCTGCGCGCGCTCGGACTCACCGACTCCGTGATGCAAGGTTCGCTGGCCATTCTGTCGGCCGGACGCATGGATCCCATGGGTGACTCCATTTCTGCTACCGCCACGGTCCGTGACCTCGACTGGCTGCAGGGTGAGGCCCATCTGACAGCCGATTCAATCACCGCTTTGCTCCACGGCACCCCCTCCGGAGTGGAAGCATCTCTGCTCAACCGTTCACTTCAGGTCGGCATGGAAGCAGACACATCGCTCACCGTGTTGCTCGATGCTATAAGCCGTGTCAGCTCCGAGGCTTCGGCGCAGATTGCCGCCCGCTACATAAAGGCCGATACTCTTCACGCCATGCTTCCGCCGCTACGGATCAGCGTGAAGGCCGGACCAGACAATCTGATCAACGATTTCCTTCACCCTTCACATATCAGTTTCAAGGGGCTGAACCTCAATGCTGCCAATGATTCCTCCCTTCATGCCGACGTGCGTGTGCTCTCACTGCTCAGTGGGCAGTCCATGCGCATCGACACCATAAATGCAGGAATCCAGCAGCGCGACTCCGCCCTGATCCTGACGGCCGACATAGGCAACCGTCCGGGCACTTTCGACGAGTTTGCCAGAGTGAATATGCGGGCCGGTATGGAGGGTAATCTGGCTAAAGCATATATAATGCAGCAGAATGTGCATGGCGTTACCGGCTATTCGCTCGGACTCGATGCCACGCTGGCCGATTCACTCATCACTGTGCGTTTCACGCCGCTGAAGGCTGTGATCGGTTATAAAAAATGGTCGTTTAATGACGGAAACTTCGTCAGCTTCAACCCTTATACCTACCGCATCGATGCCGATCTCGACGCATCGGGTGCCGGGTCGCGTGTGCAGCTCTTTTCAGTCCACAACCATCATGAGGGCGACTCACTTGCCTCGGCCAATGATGACATAACGCTGAAAGTTACCGACGTGCATATTCAGGACTGGCTGAGTATCAATCCGTTCGCTCCTCCCGTGGCCGGCACCGTGAGCGCTGACATGAACTTCACCTACAATCAGTCGAGTCTCAACGGTCTGGGCAATATCAACCTGACCAACCTGACCTACGGCAAGGAGCGTGTGGGCGACTTCGACCTGCTGGCCGACCTCCGTACCAACCGCGAGGGCGTGGTCAATGCCGACGTGACCCTGATGGTTGACTCCATCAAGACCATCACTGCGATCGGCGCTCTCAATGACTCCACAAAGTCATCGCCATTCCTGCTTGACTTCTCCATGATCCAGCTTCCGCTCCATATCTTCAACCCTTTCCTCCCTGCCGATGTGGCGCAACTGAGCGGTACTCTCAACGGACAGATGGACATAACCGGCTCGCTTGCCGCTCCCCGCTTTGACGGCTATATCAACTTTGATTCGGCGGCTGTGAAGGTCGGCATGATCGGTTCCGGATTCAAATTCAGCGAAAGTAAGGTGCCGGTTGACAGCAACATTGTCCGCTTCAGCAACTTCGCCATTACCGGGTCGAATAAAAACGCGTTGCTCATCAACGGCACAGTCGACATGGCATCGCTGTCGGAGCCGCGCATCGACCTTAATCTCAATGCCCGCGACATGATGGTGGTCAATTCCAAGAAGCGCAAGGGCGTAGACGTATACGGTAAGGCATATATTGATCTCGATGCATCGGTGAATGGCAACCTGAATTTCATGTCGGTCAACGCCAACCTGTCACTGTTGCCTCAGACAGATGTCACCTATATATATTCCTCGTCGGCTTCGCAGATCGGGCTGCAGAACACTTCCGATATGGTGAAGTTCGTCAATCTGCGCGACACCGCCGCTGTGGCCGTGGCCGATTCCGTGGTGAAGTCGTCAATGCAGATGATGCTCAATGCCCAGCTTAACGTGATGCAGGGCTCGACTATAGGAGTCGACCTTTCGTCTGACGGCAAAAACCGTGCGCAGATCAAGGGCGACGGTGTGCTCAACTACACGCAGACCCCGCTCGAAGCCGATGGCCGGCTCACTGGCCGCTTCACGATCAACAGCGGCTATGTGCGCTATTCTCCGCCTGTGATCTCGGAAAAGGACTTCTCGTTTACTCCGGGCAGCTATATTTCGTGGACCGGACCGATGCTGAATCCGGCGCTGTCGGTGTCGGCAGTGGATCGTGTGCGCGCCAACGTGACTCAGCAGGGCGCCAACTCCCGACTGGTCTATTTTGATGTGATCCTCTCGGCTACCGGCACTCTGGAACATATGAACGTGGCCTTCGATCTCAACACCGATGACGACATATCCGTGCAGAATGAGCTGCGGGCCATGTCGGCACAGCAGAGGGCCAATCAGGCCATGAACCTGCTATTATATAATGTGTATTCCGGACCCAACACCACCGGCAATGCCAATCTGTCAGGCAATGCTCTCTACGGATTTCTCACATCGCAGCTCAACACCTGGGCGGCTAATTCGATCAAGGGCGTCGACGTGTCGTTCGGCATGGATCAGTATGACTCAACCCGCGATGGATCCACCTCCACCGCCACGCAATATAGCTATAAAGTGTCGAAGTCGCTCTTCAATAACCGCTTCAAGATAGTGGTGGGGGGCAACTACTCCACAGATGCTTCCGAAGATGAGAATCTGGCGCAGAACCTGATATCGGACATATCGTTTGAATATCTGCTCAACGATGCCGGCTCGATGTATGTGCGCCTGTTCCGCCACACCGGATTCGAGAGCATACTTGAAGGTGAGGTGACGCAGACCGGCGTGGGCTTCGTGCTCAAGCGCAAGATCCGCACCCTGCGTGATCTGTTCCGCTTCCGCCGCAGCACTCCCGTAAAGGTCCCTCAACCGATTGAAACTCCTAACCCCACCGCCTCTGACAATGCCACGCCACATAACTAAAATATTTGCCGTCATGGCTGCGGCGCTGATGCTTGCCGCCTGCTCCACGACCAAGAAGATTCCTGCCGATGAGCAGCTCTACAATGGTATCAAGAAACTCCGGATCACTTCCGAACCGGGGCAGAAAGTGCCGTCGGGGCTGGCTGACGAGATCTCCGGGGCCGTGAGCGTGAAGCCCAATAATCCGTATCCCTTCACGAATGTCAGGTCATTTTTCCCGCTTGGCCTATGGGTCTACAACCACTGGCCCAATCCGCCCAAGGGCATCAAGCACTGGGCCTATGAGAAGTTTGTGGCCGAGCCGGTGCTGATCAGCGACGTGCGCCCCGACTTGCGCACGCGCATGGTTGACGAAATTCTGGAAAACAACGGCTATTTCCGCGGCACGGTGGACTATGAGATCATACCCAAACGTAACAAGAAGATAGCCTGGGTGAGCTACAATATTAACACCGGTCCGGTCTTCCGCATAGACTCCATAGAACTGCTGCCCGACACCTGTCACCTCAACCATCTGATCGACTCGGTGGCCGTCAGGACCCGCTATCTCCATACGGGTGTGCGTTACAGTGTTGACTCCCTGTCGTCGGTGCGCACTCAGATCTCCAATGCGCTGCGCAATCGGGGTTACTACTTCTTCAAACCTGACTATATCGAATATCTGGCTGACTCGCTGATCACTCCCGGAGCGATCACGCTGCGGGTCACTCTGGCCTCCAATACTCCGGCCTTCGCTCTCGACCGATATAGGGTGGGTAAGGTCACCACGCGCATCAACCGCAATCAGGGCGGAGGACATCCGGATACTGTTCAGACCGCCCGCGGCACTCTAATACAGATGATGCCGAGCCGATTCCGCCGCTCGGTGGTCGATGAGTGTGTGGTGATGCGCGAGGGGCGTCCCATATCGCAGCGCGCGCTGAACTCGACGCAGACGCGGCTGGCCCGCCTCGGCATATTCAATGCCATCAATGTCAACGTGGTGCCTGACTCATCGTCGCTGAAGTCAAAGCTGCTTGATGTAGACATAGACTGCACTTTCGACACGCCGCTTGAAGCGAGCATCGAGGCCAATGTGTCGTCGAAGTCCAATTCCTATCTTGGCCCAGGCGTTACGCTCGGGCTCACCAACCGCAATATTTTCGGCGGTGGCGAGCAACTGTCGGTGCAACTTACCGGCAGCTATGAGTGGCAGACCGGACGTCATCGTTCCAATGTGTTCAACTCCTATGAAGTGGGCCTGAAAGGTTCGCTGTCGATTCCCCGCCTGCTTGCGCCGAAGTTTGTGCCGCGTCTGCGGCGCGACCTGAGCTGGACGCGCATTAGCCTCCAGGCTGACCTGCTTAACCGGCCGCACTTCTTCCGCATGGCGCAGTTCAATGCGTCTTATGGCTATTCATGGCCTTCGTCGCGCTACACCACCAACGACCTCACCCTGCTCAAGCTCACTTACACGAAGCTCATAAACACCACCACGGCTTTTGACTCGATCATGAATGCCAATCCGGCCATAGCCCAGAGCTTCCGCTCGCAGTTCATGCCGCAGATGATGTATACCTACACCTATGACCGGCTGCTCAACTCGCGCAACTCGCTCAACTGGACTGTGAGTGTGCAGGAGGCCGGCGGCATATTCTGCGGACTCTGGCATGTGTGTGGTGCCCGCGGCGAGAAACGTCTTTTCGGCATACCGATCTCGCAGTTTGTCAAGGCTTCGGCCCAGGTGGTCTATGGTCACCGCATCGGCAAGAAGGACAACTGGCTCATGTGTCGTGTAGCTGCCGGAGCCGCCCATGCCTACGGAAATTCGTCGCAGGTGCCATACAGCGAGCAGTTCTGGGTAGGTGGTGCCAACTCCGTGCGCGCCTTTTCGGTGCGCTCCATCGGCCCGGGTTCCTATCATGACCGCAAGGGAGTGAAGGGCGACTACTTTGATCAGACCGGTACGTTTAAGTTTGAGGCAAACCTCGAGTTCCGTTTCCCGATTCTCGGTCCGCTGCATGGCGCCGTGTTCATGGACACCGGCAATGTGTGGCTGCTCAAGGACGATCCAGAGCGTCCGGGCGGCAAGCTCAAGGCCTCGACGTTTCTCAACGAACTTGCGCTCGGCACCGGTGTGGGTCTGCGTGTTGACATCGGTATGCTGGTGCTTCGCGGCGACCTCGGCATAGGCCTCCATGCCCCATATGATACCGGTCGCTCCGGCTACTACAATATGACCTCTTTTAAAAACTCACTTGCTTTTCATCTGGCCATAGGCTATCCATTCTGATGAAACACGAAGATGCAGACTATACAGTAAAAAAGGCGCAACACGTGACATGGGTAGGCTTCTGGGTCAATGCCCTTCTCGCCGCCCTGAAGATACTGGCGGGCATCGTCGGCCGTTCGTCGGCCATGGTTGCCGACGGCATTCACTCCTTGTCGGACTTTGTAAGCGATATAATAATAGTGGTGATGGTGGGGGTGTCGCGCAAGCGGGCTAACAATACCTTCCAGTATGGCCACGGCAAGTTTGAGACGTTTGCCACCATGGCAGTGTCGCTGATACTACTTGGTGTGAGTGTAATGATTTTTATTGACGGCGCGGTCGGCATAGTCCATGCCCTGCATGGTTCATATCCTCCGCGCCCGGGCTCCATCGCGCTGGTCATGGCCGTGATCTCCATTCTGGCCAAAGAGTTGCTGTTTCGCTACACGATCAGCTGGGGCAAGCGCATCGGTTCGGCTGCCGTGGTGGCCAATGCGTGGCATCACCGCAGCGATGCCATCTCGTCGGTGACCACCCTGATCGGTATTGCCGGGGCAATGTTTCTCGGTGAACATTGGCGCATACTTGACCCTATCGCCGCACTGATCGTAAGCGTATTTATCGGGATAGTGGCCGTGAAGATCGGGCTTCCGGCGGTGAAGGAGCTGCTTGAAGTGTCGGTTGACAAAGCGGATATAGCCCGCATTGAGGAGATAATCCGCTCCACTCCGGGTGTGATCGCCTATCACCACCTGCGCACACGCCAGAACGGTGTCACCTACATTATCGATGTACATATAAAGGTTGACCCCACGATTTCTGTCGTGGCCGGACACAATATTGCCTCGCTGGTCGAGAAGCGCCTTGCCGACTCATTCGGTCATGATATCATCACCACCATCCACGTAGAGCCGTATCGCGGCCAATCCGTTGCCCCCGACGGCCGCGTCGCCGACTAATTCACCCGGACCTTCCGTCCGTTGACAATATATATTCCGTTACGGAGCGCCGACAGCGCTTCCGCCTCGGTGGAGTATTTGCCGACAAATATTCCCTGCAGGTTGTGTACCGTTACGGATCTGTCGGCCGCTGACATTTCCTGTATTCCGGAGTGCGGACTTGACGGGATATGGTCGTTAAACCACTCGATATTGCGGCTGAGGGCGGTCTTGATCCTGTCAGTCCTCAGCTGCGCTGTCTGTGAGGCATCATCGTTCCATCTCGCGCAGTCATGCTGCCACGCCAGATCGAGCGGCAGCACTGTCTCATCAATATAATCATAGATCTCTGACAGCCGGTCAGGATAGACCTCGTCCCAGACTTTACCTACAGACTTGCAGAAATTGTCATACTGGATTATCTCTCCGATCCAGTGGGGCGTGATATTATAGTGGACCTTCATCTTGAAGGTGTAGTCAGTCTTCTCCCGGTTGTAGCACACCAGATCCCATATCGGACCGGCAACCCACCGTGCGTCCGGTCCGAGGTCCTTATGGAGATAGAAACTGCCGTGAAAGCCGTCGGGGTTGTCCATTACCTCCTGAATGATGAAAAAACGGGCCATGCTCTCCACATCGATATATTGCTCCCATTCCCTTGAAGTCTTATCGGTAGAGTAGATTGCTGAATTGATGGCCTTGAATTCGTCGGTAAGCCAGTCGGACTGTTCTGCCGACAAGTCCTCAGGCGAATGATATCTGAGCGTCATGTTCCACTGACGGCTTTCGGGCACAGTGATTTGGCATACGTCGCGGTAATTGTCTATCTCCACGAGCCAGCCGCCGCTGATCAGTTCCGGATCCGTTTCCTGATCCTTCTGCTTGAAGATGTCGATGCGATCCTCATCTATCCGGATTGTTTCCGTCAGGAAATACAGGCCGATATAATCTCCGTTCAACACCACTTCAACCGGACGGAATTCCGGGGTCCAGGCCATATCCAGCAGCCGGCCCAGCTTCAGCCCGGCCACAGTATTTTCAGTCGGCTTCAGTAACGCCCAGTGCTTGCTGCCGGCCATGCCCATCACCTCCTGCTTGGTCGCCAACTTAATCTTATACGGTTTTTTCGCGCTCTTCCATGAAGAGTGTCCCCTGCCACGTATCTGCATTGACAAAGGCTCCTGCTCGGATCCGATAGACTCCAACTCTCCGCACCATGTCGTATCCAGCCAATAGTGAGCCTGAACATATTCCGTCTTCGACGTGATCTCCGCGCGGTTTTCCGTTTCGATATAAAGCACAGGCAATGTCTGCGAACAACTCACTGACTCCGCCGCTGAAAGTGCTGCTCCCACGGTTATCATAATCACAAAGACTATATATCTCACAACTTCACTCATGTCCTGTTAGAATTAATCTACCCGCAAAGTTAGCAGTAATATTCTGAATTTCGGTTATTTCTTATGCTAAAATTCCCGGTTGTTAGATGGGGAAAGTCACAGGCTGAAATAGCCGCCGGTTTTATTGGAACCGCGATACTCTACAAAGCTCATTTCTGCCAAAGTTCTCAAAGCCCTTTTCACCGTTGCTTCATTTTTGCCGATTATTGGGACAATACTTATTCTACTTATGCCCGGATGTTTTTTTGACAATACGAAGCACCTCCTTTTCTACTTCGGATAATATCTTTATCGGGTCATTTATCGGGTCATTCTTTTGACCCGATAAATCCGGGCGCTTGAATGTCACCCTGACAACATTGGATATTTGGGAAAATTCAGTAATTTTGTCATCATAGTAATAGAAATAGATATGCAAGAGAACTTCCGCCCCAAGCCTATCGCCGAACTGATTGACGGCGAACACCTATTTGGAATTCCATCGTTTCAGCGTGGATACAGGTGGGAGGAAAAACAAGTGTTGGACCTGCTTGATGATATCAGGCAGTTTGCGGACAGCGATATTCACGGAGCAGACAGTTATTTTCTGCAACCTATCGTGGTGCGTCCATGCAAATATCAAGGTCGGGATGCGTGGGAAGTCCTTGACGGACAGCAGCGCCTTACCACGTTGCTCCTTATCCTCAAAAGACTGATGCGCAAGTTAAGCGAAGATGATCGAGAAGCATTTGAACCGATGCTTTATAAAATTGTGTATACCAATCGACGTTCGCTTGACTTTGACAATCCAGATCCTGCCAATGATATTGACAGTTATTATCTCAGTGTGGCAAAAGGAGTGATTGACGATTGGTTCAAAAAGCATCAGCGCAGTAACCTTGACGGATTCAAAGGGAGTCTTCTCTATGACCAGAAACGGCAGGTGAAACTGATATGGTATGCTATAGATACATCCAGTTCGGATCGTGACAACATCAATATTTTCAACCGATTGAATAAAGGAAAAATTGCACTGACGAGCGCAGAACTGATCAAAGCCCTATTTATCATGGACAATGACCTGCGTTACAGGCACGATCCTGTGGCGGCGGAAAGGTTGGCTCTAGAATGGAATGAGATGGAACGCCGTTTCCAAGACAATAAATTCTGGTATTTTATCAGTGATAACGATGAGGGGATGCAGACCCGCATGGATATACTTTTTGATTTCGTGACATGTAAGGGCAAAGAAGAAGATTCGGACTATTCATATCGTGAATTCCAGAAGCTCTACGATTATTGCCGAGGTAGAGAGAGTAATGTGATGGAGGCTGGATTAGAGCGCGATCCAGCTTCGTTTGAAGCCTTTTGGGCAAAAGATATCCGTAATATGGAAGATGCGTGGCTACTGATAAAGCGTACGTTTGACAGAATGGAGTCATGGTATGAAGACAACCTCTACTATCATTATATCGGTTATCTCGTAGCCGTAGGCTTCAGGCCGCTTGAGATATATCGCCATCTTGAAGGCGCTAAAAAAGCAATGCAGGAAACCGAACTTGACAAAGAATGGAGTGAAGATGACACGAAGTTAGTGCTCAGGAAGTTGATAATGGAACGATTTAAGGATCGAAATAATTACCTGAGTAAAGATGCCATTGATGAATTTGAATACGGTCAGGAGTATGTAAGGCGACTGCTCTTGCTCTTTAATATCGAGACGTGCCTGACAAACTGTAATTCACGATTTGACTTCGAACGATTTAAAAAGGATAAATGGGACGTGGAGCATATCGACTCGCAAAACGATGCGTCTCTGCAGGAGTTCGATGATCGTATCAATTGGCTGAAACACGTAGAGTTTATTCTGGGTTTTGAGGAGGATGCCGTAGCCAAGGAGCTTCGAAAGGAAGCGTCGGAGCTTATCACCCGATTTAAGGAGAAAGGTACGGTGGAGCTTAACAAGTACAACAACTTCTACACCCGCATCAACCGGCATTACGCCAAAGAGTCAGGTCAGGCGGAAGATGAAGTGGACCTCACGACACTTAGAAAAGATTATATCAGTAATCTTACCCTTTTGGATTTCCGTACAAACCGGGAATATCAGGATGCTCCCTTTCCATACAAGAGATATCTCATAATGAAATATGATCGCGAAGGAAAAAGATTCATACCCACGGCCACTCGCAATGTATTCCTGAAATATTATACCGATAGCGAACAACATTCATCGCATCTCGATAGGATTCGATGGAATAAATCGGACCGTGAAGGCTATCTAAAGGCAATTCATCAAATGGTGGACCCGATTTTTGATTCGGTTTTACCTCCTGTTAAAAAAGAAAAGGCCCTTGATGCCGAACAAACAGAGCCTTATACCGAAAAATCAGAATCAGACAATGAGTGATAAACTGAAGACATATACTTTCCTGCAGCAATTAGAACAGGGATTTATCCGCATACCGCGTATACAGCGCGGATATGCTCAGGGTCGACAGACCAAAAAGGTGGAGGATATCCGCAAGACGTTTCTACACACACTTTTTCAAGTCATTAAAGGAGACAGACAGTCGACGGAACTTGACTTTGTGTATGGCAGTATGAAAGATGGTGCCTTCGAGCCACTTGACGGGCAACAGCGCCTGACAACATTGTTCCTTATTCACTGGATGCTTGGCATTAATTTAAGACGCAAGGAATGCGATAGAAAATCAGTGTTTTCCTACGCATCGTGTCCGACATCTGAGGATTTCAGCAATGAGTTGGTGTCACATGATGCCTTGGCTTTAATAGATGAAGCGATTGCAAAGGAAACCACTCCATCGGAACTGATCGGTAAGAAGGATTGGTTTCATTGGAAATGGAAATTTGATCCGTCTATAAGTTCTATGCTTGTGATGATTGACTGTATCTATAAAGAATTGACAATTGATAATGATTATTGGAGAAACAGATTGGATACCTACCGCCAAAACATCAACAATATCACATTCAATTGCCTGAATCTTGGCGACTTCGGTCTGTCAAATGAGCTTTTCATCAAAATGAATGCTCGTGGCAAACAATTATCAGACTTCGACAAAATGAAATCTACTCTGGAGGAGGAAATCCAGATCCAGCAGTCAGAGTATGATGAAAACGATAGGCCCATGTCTTTAGAGGAGGTCGAAGCCAACTGGCGAACATTGATGGACGGCAAATGGAGCGACTACTTCTGGCATAATTATGCGCGCAAATTGATTGCCGATTCTCAAGGTCGGCCAAACGAAGAGAGAAAGAATATCTGTCTGTTGGCGGCAAAAAATAGTGAACTACAGTTTAAAAAACTTATTTTGCGTCTTATTCAGCTACAACTTCATTCCTATATGCTTGCATATGATGCTATGCCTGCATATGATGCGCTACGCGAGGCATGCTATAAAATGAATGCGAGTGAAATTGACGATATCCTGATGGTTTATAGTGATTCATTACTCTCGTTTAGAAGTAAGGAAGGCCAGAAGGTCAGCCCGACAGATATTAGGATCAATTTCCGGACGCTTATAGGCACGATTAATTCTTTGTTGATTGAAGACGAAGACGGCACAATAAGGGATATATATGGACTATTGCCTGAAGACACACATTTCAATTGTGATAATATCAACCTGATGCAGGCGTTCTTGAATGAAAATATTCCTAACGACGTTGCATTGACCTTTTTCGCTTCATTGCTATTTCTTGACGCGTATCCATACACCGGAAATTCGGAATGGAGGAATAATTTCGGCAGATGGATCAAATCTTTCCGCAATATGCTGGCGAACAATAACAATACACAACGTATTGATAAACGCAGGCGATATGAGAATGCAATGAATGCCATATCGGCTATTACTGCCGATCTTGTGAAATTCGGAAAGGATAATGATCTCGGAGCGTCTGACCACAATTATGTGAACTGTTTCTTCAGTTCCATCAAGGATAAGACTTACATCGGTCTCGACAATCAGGCTTTGAAAGAAGAGTCGGAAAAAGCTACACTGGTTTTGGCAGATCAAGAATGGGAGGCAGCTATAACAGTCGCAGAAAATGATCCCTACCTCTGGGGGCAGATCCGATCCTTAATGGTGTGGGCCGGTGGCGATGTAGTAAAATTCAAATCATACTTATCAAAGCTGACAGATCTGCTGGGGCTGATCAATACGGATTGCAATGCCTTCTATATCGCGGCCCTGAAACTTAATCCATCTTTCTGGAAAACATCAAACCGGTTGTATCAGCTGAATTTTGACCGTGACAACAGTTTCAAGCGCTACTTGCGTGATTTTGATAAAGATCACTCTACGAATGCGCCTTTAATAAAAGAGATGATCGAATTGTGGATAGAGTCAGCCAATGATCTTAATGCACGGGAGTTTATTGATAATTTCATCGCAAATGGAAATATATCTGTCCCGACATGGGTTGAATGCATTATCAGCGAGCCTCTGATTCTTGATTACTGCAACAATAAGCGGTTATTTATGGACAAAGGTCATGTGATCCTTGCTCAGTATAAGACCATGGATAGTCATTGCATTGACCCAGTCTTGAAATATCTCCATATTCTTGCTCTTAAATCAGATTCTCAGGAGAGAGTCGTTTTCTCCGACTCTAAGGGAGATGATCCTCATAGCATATCGTATGCAAAAGGAGACGGTAATTATCTGCTAAAATGGAGCAATATGGAAGGTATGTATGAGTTAATGAGTCCGGATGGCAATACTCAAACATATTGTGTAAGTGAAGCTGTCGATATGTTTTCTAAGCTTTTGAATGGCTGAAAATCGGAAAACCTGTAGCGTTTGGCGGTACTTTCCGGTAGCCATGGAATGGTTAGATGTTCAATTTTGTCTTGTGTGTAAGACAAAAAATGCCTAATTTTGTCTTGTGTGTAAGACAATAGACCGATATGATCCCTGCCGAAATATTGCGTGAAGTGATGCTTGAAAACCGAGAAGAGGTTAGGCTGTGTTGTTTTTGAAAATAAAACGTGTGGTCGGTGCGTTATTTTGGTATGGAACTAAGGACTCAAGAACTTACCCGCTATATTCTCCCGTTGCGCGAGGGCGGTTCCCTGCCGGGACTTGCCGAGGCCGATGACGGTTTTCGCTATGTGGTGAAATTTCGTGGTGCCGGCCATGGCTCTAAGGCTCTGATTGCCGAACTCGTTGGCGGACTCGTGGCCAAAAAACTCGGATTTCGGGTCCCAGAACTGGTTTTCCTTAATATTGACAGCCGTTTTGGAATAACCGAGCCTGATGAGGAGATTCAGGACCTTCTCCGCGCAAGCGAGGGCCTGAACATCGGGCTGCATTTCCTTGACCGTTCAATGACTATGGATCCCTCGGTTAATCATGTCGACCCGCTAACGGCATCTAAGATTGTTTGGCTCGACGCATTTCTGACCAATGTGGACCGTACGCGCCTTAATACCAATATGCTCCTCTGGAACGGCGAACTTTGGTTGATTGACCATGGTGCTTCACTCTATTTCCATCACTCCTGGCGCAATCTCCAAAAGGCTCCGCTTGACCCTTTCCCATACATTAAGAATCATGCGCTTTTGCCCTACGCGTCGCGCCTTGAGGAGGCCGATAAACTGATGCGTCAGGCCATCACGCCGCGCACGCTTAATCAGATCGTTGACCTGCTGCCTGATTCCTGGCTTCTGGAGGAGGGTAGGGATATGTCGCCTGATGAGGTTCGCGGGGTGTACAAAAATTTCCTGACTGAGCGACTTAAAAATTCATCTATTTTCGTAAAACAAGCAATCGATGAACGAGGGCGCCTTAATTTATGAATATGCCGTAGTGCGCTATGTCCCGTGCATTGAGCGCGAGGAGTTTGTCAACGTCGGACTGCTGATGATGTGTAAGCGGCGCCGATGGTTTCGTTCGGCTTTTGAGTTGAATGCCGGGCGGCTTAAGGCCTTTGACCCAAAGGTGGATCTTGAGCAGCTTGCCGCTCAACTCCGAATGTTTTCCGCCGACTCTTCTGTCTTGGCTGACCTTCCGGTGGAGGAGCGTTTCCGTTGGTTTTCGGCCGTAAAAAGTGCCGTAATCCAGACCTCCAGACCTCATCCGGGGCTGACCGACAACCTCGAAGCAACCTTCAACCGGTTGTTTGATACACTCGTAAAGCCGTAGGTCAGGAGGTGACGGAGGGGGCGCGCTGCTGGAGGCGCTGGACGAGGGAGGTGATGTAGACGGTGAAGAGGGGGAAGATCATGACACCCATGCAAGCAAGTACGGCGCTGACGATCTTGCCGGTGGGAGTGACGGGCTGTATCTGGCAACCGATGGTGGTGGCGTCCATGCATGCCCACCAGAGGGCGTTCCAGTAGGTCTTGATCTGCGGGTTGGGGCCCAGCTCGGCGTTGAAGAAGATGAGGGAGCCGAAATAGATGAAGGCCACCATGACGGTGATGTAACTGGCAAATATGGACGACACGCGGTTCTTTGACACGTAGCCTGTGACGATGGCCATGGCCATGGTGGCGCGGGCCAGAGGGATAAACCGCACCCAGTAGAGGGCATCGGCATCAAGCGATACGTTGAAGTGGCGCACGAGGTTGAGCCAGGGCACAGAGAGGAGCAGGAAGAGCCAGCGGCGCTTCACATAGTTGCTACGGCTCCCGCGCTCGGTGAGTATGAGTTCGATGAAGAAGTCGGCGATGAATATGATGCAGACCCACAGCTGGAATGTCATGTAGAACTGATTTTCCAGAAACGGGCGACGCTCGAAAGTGTCGATCGATATGAACACTATAAGCAGCAGTGAGAGTATGAGCACAATCCAGTGCAGTATGTCTAACGTGAGGCGTTTCATATCAGTATAACGTCATGACACATTAAAAAGTTAGCCGGACAATAAACGGAGGGGGCGGTGCGTTAATTATCCGTGATCAGACGCAGTGCAGCCATACTAATCATTATCCTTACGGCCCTTTGCGGCCACTGCAGGCAGCTTAACGACAAGCTGCTCAACAGACCATATGCCGACCTGAGGGCCTGGCATCTGGGATTCAGCGTGGGACTCCATTCGCAGTATCTGCGCATGAGCCACAGCGGATTCGTGACTCCCGAGGGGCAGGCCTGGTTTGTCGATCAGCCGGCTTTGTCGCCGGGATTCTGCGTCAACGGTCTGCTCGACCTCCGGTTCTCTACCCACTTTAACCTGCGCTTCACCCCGGGCCTCTATTTCGGCAACAAGGTGATGAAGTTGCGTGATGCCACAACCGGCACAGAGTTGAGCCAGAACATCAAGTCGACGCTGATAGTCGTGCCTGTCGACCTGAAATTTTCGGCCTTACGTTACCGCAATGCCCGTCCGTATGTGACCGTGGGCGCAATGCCCACGTTTGATGTGTCGAAGCACAGGTCGGATTATCTGCGCACCGGGGTGTTCGACGTGTTTGCCACCGTCGGGTTCGGCTGTGACTTCTATCTGCCTTTCTTCAAATTCATTCCGGAACTGAAATTCTGTCTGGGACTGACCGATGCGTTGCGTCACAAGCGCAATGACCTGAAGGACGATCCCGGCATGATGGTCTACACTCAATCTATCAAGCGCGCCACGGCCGGAATGGTGGTGCTGACCTTTTATTTTGAATAGCCGCCGTCAGTCACCATGCGCAGAATCATCATAGCCCTGCTTGCCGTTATGGCCCTGTGGTTGCCCGCGGGCGCCCAGACTGACGCTGTGCTTACCCAGTATTTTCAGGCTCCTACCTTTTTCAATCCTGCTGCGGCCGGCGGCACTGATTCGGTGCGTATACGCCTTGGCTCGCGCATGCAGTGGGTGGGAATCGACGGTGCCCCTACCGACTTCATCATCACGGCCGACTCTCCATTTAAGATTCTGAACCGGCGCTTCGGTGTCGGAGTGACCATGACGCAGGAGACCATAGGCCTCTACTCCACCATGAATTTCAGCGCACAGGTGGCCATAACCCAGCCGCTGAGCAAGAAGCGCCCGAAATTGGGAGCGATCACCGCAGGAGTGCAGGTTGGTTACCTGAGTCAATCGTTCAAGGGATCGAAAGTGTTCATACCCGACGATGACGACTATCATGAAAGCACCGACGAGTCAATCCCGACCATGGACGTGACCGGTCAGGGGCTGGACCTCGGTGCCGGTGTGTGGTACGTGCATCCGCGCTTCTCGGCCGGCCTGTCGTGCACCCACATCAATGCCCCCACCGTCAAGATGAAGAGCGAGGGCAGTTCCTCGGCCGCGGCCTCGTCTGACGAGCAATACTTCGAATTTCAATTCTCTCGCACCTTATATTTTACCGCGCAGAGCAATATTCCGATAAAAAACACGTTATTTGAATTGTTACCGTCGCTGCTTGTGCGCACTGATTTCGGCAGGGTACAGGCCGACGTGACAGCCCGCCTGCGGTGGAAGAAGTTCCTCACGGCCGGCCTCGGCTATCGCACACAGGATGCTGTGTCGGTGCTCTTTCAGGCTGACTATAAAGGATTCAGCATAGCTTATAGCTATGACTACTCCACCTCGGCAATCATGCGCGCCTCATCAGGTAGCCATGAAATCTGGGCGGGCTATTCGCTGAAGCTCGACTTCAGTGAGAAAAACCGCAACCGCCACAAGAGCATCAGGCTGATGTGAGGCGCCACGCGGCCCGAAATAGTTTAATAACCGATCATTGATAAAAAAGTTAATCCGAATATATGACACGCTTGACCTCAATACTGATACTCCTGACCGTCGCGCTGATCTCGGCGGCAGGGCTGACCTCGTGCGCCGGCTCGGCATCGTCGGCTGCCGGAGGCGAAGTCACCGGAGTGGGCGGCACCTCCTGGAGCGAGCCTACCCCCTACGGCATGGTGCTCGTGGACCGCGGCTCGATGAAGGTTGGCCCGGCCAAGGCTGACTCGCTCCGCGGCATAGCCGCCAATCCCCGCGGCATCTCCGTGGAGTCATTCTGGATGGACGAGACTGAAGTGACCAACAGCAAATACAAGCAGTTCGTCTTCTGGGTACGTGACTCCATCATTCGTGAGCGTCTGGCTGATCCTGCCTATGGCGGCAACGAGGAGTTCCGCATCGAGGAAGACCGCGAGGGCAACCCCATTGGTCCTTTCATCAACTGGAACAAGGCTATACCCTGGCGCAATCCGTCGGAAGATGAGCTTCGTGCCATAGAGAGCGTGTATCGCACAAACCCCATCACCGGTGCCCGTGAGCTGGATCCCACTCAGCTCAATTATCGCTATGAGGTCTATAACCACACTGAGGCCGCCCGCCGCCGCAACCGGCTCGATCCGGAGCGCCGCGACTACAACACTGACCACCCTGTGGCCCTGGAGCGTCCCATGATTTCGAAAGACACAGCCTATATCAATGATGAGGGCGTGATCGTGCGTGAGACCGTGACCCGTGCCCTGACCGGCGATTACGACTTCCTCAATACTTACATCGTCAACGTATATCCCGACACCACTGCCTGGATCAACGACTTCGACAATGCCTACAACGAACCTTACGTGCGCATGTATTTCAGCCACGGCGGCTACAACGACTATCCCGTGGTGGGTGTGAGCTGGGAGCAGGCCACAGCCTTTGCCAATTGGCGCACTGACTTCCTGCGCCGCTCGCTCGGCAAGGAGGGAATCTATGTGGAGCCTTACCGCCTACCCACCGAAACCGAGTGGGAATATGCCGCCCGCGCAGGTGAAGATGACAATGCTTATCCCTGGGCCGGTGATCTGCCGCTGACCGAAGACAAGGGCTGTTTCTATGCCAACTTCAAGCCCGCCGAAGGCAACTATGTGCGTGACGCGCACCTGATCACGGCGAAAGTGGGCACATATTCGCCCAACGATTTCGGCCTCTATGACATGGCCGGCAAC
>CAZKRV010000010.1:0-24593 GCA_964555345.1 uncultured Bacteroides sp. | reverse complement strand
GATGGCAGACTCGTGATGAGCGGCGATCGCTTCAAACTCGAGGTGCCGGGCATGAAGACCGCCTTTGATGGAACCACACAGTGGACTCTCAACGAGACCGATGCCGAGCTGACCATAACCGAACCGACTCCTGAAGAGGTGGCTGCCATCAACCCGCTTGGATTCATCGGATCTCTGCGCGCGCAGTTCAAGGCCACGACCCTCGCAGACGGGCGTGTGCGCTTCACTCCGTCGGCACCAGGTTCTGATGTGAGCGAGATAGTGGCTGCATTCGACAAGAATTCAGCCATGCCGGTGCTCATCTCAATGAAAGCAGCCGGCGGCGAGATGCTTATTGATGGTATAAAGGTGACACGCAGCTCAAAGCCTGTGCCGGCCTCGCAGTTCATCATTAAGCCGTCGGTCGATGTCACAATAATTGATTTACGCTAACCCCCAAACACATAACCATGAAAGAAGAAAAGACAAAATGCCTCATCATCGGCAGTGGCCCCGCTGGCTACACTGCCGGAATCTACACCTCACGTGCCGGACTCACCCCTGTGGTCTACGAAGGACTGCAGCCCGGTGGCCAGCTCACCACCACCACAGAAGTCGAGAACTTCCCCGGCTATCCTGAAGGCGTGACGGGTCCCCAGCTCATGGAAGACCTCAAGGCTCAGGCTAAGCGCTTCGGTGCTGATGTGCGTCCCGGACGCATCACCGAGGTGAACTTTGACGTGCGTCCCTTTACCGCACGCGATGACAATGACAACTGGATCCTTGCCGATATCGTGATCATTGCCACCGGCGCATCAGCCATGTATCTCGGTCTGCCTGACGAAGAAAAATATATGGGCACCGGAGTGAGCGCCTGCGCTACCTGCGACGGTTTCTTCTACCGCAACCGCACCGTTGCCGTGGTCGGCGGCGGCGACACTGCCTGCGAGGAGGCTCTCTACCTGAGCAATCTCGCCACTAAGGTATATATGATCGTGCGCAAGGACCATCTGCGCGCTTCGCAAGTGATGCAGCAGCGTGTGATCGAGAAGGAAAACATCGAAATCCTTTTCAATACCAACACTCTTGGACTTTTCGGCGAGGAGTATCTCGAAGGTGCACATCTGGTCGAGCACCTCGGCTCTGACCGCGAACGCAAGTTTGACATCGCTATTGATGGTTTCTTCCTCGGCATTGGTCATAAGCCCAATTCTGCCCTCTTCTCGCCGTTTATCGAGCTTGATGACCATGGCTATATCAAGACTTTCAACGGCACCACCGCCACCTCCGTGCCCGGTGTGTTTGCCGCCGGTGACGTGGCTGATCCCCGCTACAAGCAGGCCATCTGTGCCGCCGCAACCGGCTGCAAGGCCGCTCTTGATGCCGAAACCTATCTCCTCGAGCAGGAATAATTATCGGAAACACAACGAAAAAGGCCGGGAGGGTGGGGTGCCACCTGATCCCGGCCTTCTTGTCGTTATTACTGGCGATATTCGCATATCTTCATCACCTCCTGCTCGAAAGTGGCGCGGTCCGACGCGCGGTTGCGCATGGCTGTGCGCCGGTTGAAGATCGTCTGCGGGGAGTAGAAGAGCAGGGTGGCGATCTTGTTGCTGTCGGTTATGCCCATGCGTATCAGTGCGAAGATGCGCAGGTCGGTATTGAGCAGCATGTCGGGCTTCAGTTCTATGCGTTCCGTAGGGCGCAGCAATTCGTTGAAGCGGTTGATGAAATCGGGATAGAGTTTTAAAAATGCGGTGTCGAAGTTGCGGAAAAGTTCACGCAGTTCCGCTTCCGTCGGGCGTGAGGTGCCGGAAGTAAGCCGCTGCAGGTCGTCAAGCTGCTTTACTTTCAATTTCAGGCTCACCGTAGCGCGTAGGTCTTGCAGCTTCTTGATATATGCCGCGCATAGATCCATAAACAGGCTTACATACTGTTCGCGGTGGCGGTTTGTATCGGCCAGCTGACTGTTGAGTTTCTCAAGCCGCCGGTTGAGCAATGCGAGTTCATGATTTGACAGGGCTATGCGCCGGCGCTGCCGTACGAGCATCATGGTCAGCGCCCCAAGCCCGATCAGCAGCAGCGCTATGGCGCAGAGATAAATGCGCAGCCGGGTGTTCTGTCCGCTGACCATATCCTGATATGCCAGGGCTATTGCCGGTATCTTCCCGGCGATCTCGACCATGCGCAAACGGTCGTTATAGAATATCGCGTCTTCAAGCGAATAGCGCAGGTATCTGTTGGCGCGCTCCGTGTGTCCCTCCTCCGCCAAGTGTGTGGCCAGGGTCTGTAGGGCCAGATTCTCCTTGAGGGGAATGCTTTGATCGGCTATCGCCGCGCGCGCCAGCCAGTCGGCATAGCCTTGTTCGTCGCCGCCACCAAGGCAAGCCAGGGCCATGGCAAATGCAGACTGGGCGTAGAGCCTGTCGTTATGGTCCACCCCTTCGAGTGCTTCGGCATAGAGCAGTCGGGCTGCTTCATGGTCGCCTTTGTGATAGGCGCGCGCCCCCAATGCATAGTTGTGTTGAGGGGTCAGCGGCGGGGTCGCATCTATGATCGAGTCGAGATACAGGGCGCTCCGACGGGAATAGTCCTTTGCAAAAGCGCTGTCGTGGGCATAGTCGGCCCAGGTGCCGTAAGCCCACCGGCACGCCGTGTAGTAGAGCGCCTGCAGTTCGGTCGGGAGCTTGCCGGAGTCTATCTTGTCCAGTATTTCGACGGCCTGGCTGAAATGGCCGCTTGTGGCGAGCGCCTGAGAGTGATATATGGCTACTTTGGCCGCGGTAGCGTAGTCGGAGCCGCTTTCAGGTATAGACTTCCAGCGGTCTACGTATGCCATGGTGGAGTCGAAACTATATGTCAGGTATTCGGCACACAGACGGTCATATATCTCCATGCGACGTTGCGGCGATAGGTTTGCGCCAAGTAGGTGTGCTTTTATGCTGTCGATCCTCTCCACCTTGCGGTCAAGCGCGGAGGTGCGTAGGCTGAGCGCTCTCTCCAGACTGTCGGTCAGCTCTGGCGCGGGCACTGCTGCCGGGGCGGCAATTATGGCTGATAGTGTCAGTAAAAGTAGATAAAACCGTTTCATTCTGCAAAATTACAAATAAAATCCATGCGAATATCACTACCGATATATTTTGCCATGTATTTTATATTGCATTGCACTATAATGGTATAGAAGTGCCGGATAGACTGAAATCGCTACCGCTGGGCTTACTTTGAGGCCGTTTTATGCAAAGTTTCGATTTTTTCGGTTCTTGTGTGTGAAAGTTGGCGGAGTCATCAAGTTTGATTATTTTTGCAGTGTGAAACAGAATAAAAAATTACTTATCGAAACATACGGTTGCCAGATGAACGTGGCCGACAGTGAAGTCGTGGCCTCGGTCATGGGCATGGCCGGATATGAAATCACGGAATCAATTGATGAAGCCGATGCCGTGTTGCTCAATACCTGCTCAATACGTGACAATGCGGAGCAGAAGATACTGTCGCGCCTGGCAACCCTTGCGTCCCTACGCCGCAAGCGCCCTTCAGGCATGATCATCGGCGTGATCGGCTGCATGGCAGAGCGCGTCAAGGACGACCTGATCACTAACCGGGGCGTGGATCTTGTGGCCGGTCCTGACAGTTATCTTGACCTTCCTGCACTTTTTGCCTCCGTTGAGTCGGGTCAGAAAGCCATCAATGTGGAACTGAGCCGCACTGAAACATATCGTGACATAATTCCTGCCCGGCTCGGCACCAACCGGGTGAGCGGATTCATAAGCATCATGCGTGGCTGCAACAACTTTTGCACCTACTGCATAGTGCCATATACCAGAGGTCGTGAGCGTTCGCGGGAGCCGGAAAGCATATTGGCAGAGCTGGCCGACCTTAGGGCCAAAGGCTTCAAGGAGGTGACACTGCTCGGCCAGAATGTCAATTCCTATCACTGCGGCGACACCGACTTTGCTTCGCTGCTGCTGATGGTGGCCGATGCGGCACCTGACATGAGAGTGCGTTTCACGACCTCGCATCCGCGCGATATGAGCGATGCCATCATTGCCGCCATAGCCTCGCGTCCCAACATAGCCCGCCATATTCATCTGCCGGTGCAGAGTGGCAGCGATTCAGTGCTTAAGGCCATGAACCGTCACTATGACCGCGAGTGGTATCTCGGTCGCATTGCCGCCATACGCGCCGCTATGCCCGACTGTGCCATCACCACTGATCTTTTCACCGGATTTCATGGAGAAACGGAAGAGGATTTTCAGCAGACTCTGGAGCTGATGCGCACTGTGGGCTTCGATGCTTCGTTCATGTTCAAATATTCTGAACGCCCCGGCACCGTTGCCGCACGAACCATGCCCGACAATGTGGCCGAAGATGTGAAGATTGACCGCCTCAACCGCATGATCGCCGTGCAGAACGAGCTGTCGCTTCAGTCCAATCTGAAGGACGTGGGTCGCACTTTCGATGTGCTTATCGAGGGTGTGAGCAAGCGCAGCAAGGACCAGTGGGTGGGCCGCACTTCGCAAAACAAGACTGTGGTATTCAACCGCCTCCCCGGCCAGACCGTAGGCCAGACCGTACCCGTCACCATCACATCTGCCACTTCAGCCACTCTCATAGCACAATGATGACACTTTTCCAGCCTGAAAACTTCAATCTCTTCCTGATGGTCATGGCCGCAGTGGCCGTGATCGTATTCATCGCTCTCCACATGGTCGAAGCTGGCTATGGCATAGCCTACACCCGCAAGTGGGGGCCTTCGCTCCCCAACCGCCTCGGCTGGGTGCTTATGGAGGCTCCGGTGTTCATAGTCATGACCGTGCTCTGGGCATGCTCGCCGCGTATGCTTGAAGCGGCACCGCTGGCCATGTTCCTGATCTTCCAGCTCCACTACTTCCAGCGCTCATTTATATTTCCGTTGCTGATCCGCGGCAAGAGCCGTATGCCGTTGAGCATCATGGCTATGGGTATGGTGTTCAATACACTCAATGCACTTATGCAGGGTGGCTGGATCTTCTATGTAAGCCCTGCCGGACGCTATCCTGAATCATGGCTACTGAGCTGGCAGTTTATTGTCGGTACCTGCATCTTCCTTGCCGGCATGGCCATAAATCTGCACAGTGACCATATAATCCGCAACCTCCGCAAGCCAGGCGACACGCGCCACTATCTGCCCCGCGGCGGAATGTTTCGCTTTGTCACTTCGGCCAACTATCTGGGCGAATTCACCGAATGGGTAGGCTTTGCCGTGCTCACCTGGTCGTGGGCCGGAGCTGTGTTCGCCCTATGGACCTTTGCCAATCTTGCTCCCCGCGCCGGCAAGATCCGCGCGCGTTATGCTGCCGAATTCGGTCCACTGACACAAAAACGCATCATTCCTTTTATCTACTGACATGAATCTCGACTCACCTCTGGTCATCACCATCGGCCGTCAGTTCGGAAGCGGCGGCCGCGTGCTCGGCAAGTTGCTGGCCGAGCGTCTCGGCATAGAGTTCTTCGATAAAGAACTGCTGCTTGAAGCCGCCCGTAAGTCCGGCGTGCTCCCCGAACTTTATGAGCATAAAGATGAGCGTATGCCCTCTGTGTTCGGCGGTGGCATATCCTTCGGCATGGGGCTGATCAATCAGTCTCCATGGGCCGGAAACACCTCAATTTCCGATGAGAGCATGCAGTGCGCTATAGCCGATACCATACGTGACCTTGCTGCTACGCGCAGTTGCGTGATCGTGGGGCGTACGGCTGACTATGTGCTCCGTGACCATCCGCGCTGCATCAACGTGTTTGTTCATGCACCTGAAGAGGCCTGTGTGCGCCGCGTAATGGAGCGCGGTGACTGTGCAACCGAAGCTGAGGCCAAAGCCCGCTGCCGCAAGGTCAACAAACTCCGTGCCGGATACTACAACTTCTACACCGACAAGCGCTGGGGTCACTCCACCTCTTATCACCTCACCGTTGACTCCTCGACCTTGCCGATGGACGCTCTGGCCGACCTTATTGCCACTTACGTGAAACTTAAACTCTGATAATCGCGGATGGACGTCATAAAGCTGTTGCCCGATTCCGTAGCAAACCAGATTGCCGCCGGCGAAGTGATACAGCGCCCTGCCTCTGTGGTTAAGGAGCTGGTGGAAAATGCCGTTGATGCCGGAGCCACCGAGATTACCATTATAATAAAGGACGCAGGCCGCACACTGATTCAGGTAGTCGACAACGGCTGCGGCATGAGTGCCACCGATGCCCGTCTGGCTTTCGAGCGTCACTCCACTTCCAAGATCACTCAGGCCGACGATCTCTTTGCCCTCCACACCATGGGATTCCGTGGCGAGGCACTTGCTTCGATCTGTGCTGTGGCTCAGGTGGATCTGCGCACCATGCGCCGTGGTGATACTGTCGGCACCCGTCTGCTCATCAACGGATCCAAGGTTGAGTCGCAGCAGCCCGAAGCGTGTGCCCCAGGCTCAAACATGATGGTGCGCAACCTCTTTTTTAACGTGCCTGCGCGACGTAAATTCTTGAAAAAGGATTCCGTCGAGATGTCCAACATTATCCACGAGTTCGAGCGCCTGGCGCTGGTCAACTGCCCGGTGGAGCTGACGCTGATTCACAATGACGTGACTCTCTACTCTCTCCCCAAAGGCAATCTCAAACAGCGGATAGTGGCTCTTTTCGGCAAGTCGCTTGACAGTCAGCTCATACCGGTAGAGACCGACACCGCCATGGTGCGTCTGAGTGGCTTTGTGGTACGTCCGGAAAACTGCCGCAAGCGCGGTGCTCTGCAATATCTCTTCGTCAATGGCCGCAATATGCGCCACCCATATTTCCAGAAAGCGATAGCGCAGTGCTATGAGGGACTGATCCCCGCCGACGAGCAGCCCACGTATTTCATCGACTTCACCGTCGATCCGTCAACTATCGACGTCAATATCCACCCGACAAAAAACGAAATCAAGTTCGAGCAGGAACAGTCCATACGCCAGATCCTCTATGCCGCCGTCAAGGAGACTCTCGGCCGCTTCAATGCGGCTCCTGCCATGAACTTTGACGAAGCCGATCCGTTTCTCGACACTCCTGGCTTCGGGTCCGTGCCGGGCGAGCATGTGGAGCAGCCCGCGCGTTCGGCTGATTCGTCATACAACCCTTTCCGGCAGTCGGCTCCGTCGCCCGCATCGTTCCAGAATTGGGAAGAACTCTACCGCAACTTCACGGCTGAAAGCAGTAGCGCTATCAGCGAGATGGAGCAGGAGAGTGCCGGTGGGACCCTGTTGCCTGAAGATGAACTTCCCGCCAATCCCTCTGCCGCTGATCTGAGCGTGGCATCCTCCGATCTGATTCAGGCCGGCAATCGCTATGTGGTCATGGCCGATCCACGCGGTCTGCGTATAGTCGACTTGCGCCGTGCCCATATCACCGTGCTTTATGACCGCTTTTCGCGCCCCGACGCTACGTTCACTTCGCAGCGGCTGATATTTCCTGAACAGGCACGGTTCAATCCCGATGAGCAGCCGCTGGTCGAGGAGATGGAACCGGAACTTTCCCGACTCGGATTCGACATAGCTCCGCTCGGTCAGGGAGTCTGGAGCATCAATGCCGTGCCTTCGGCTGCCGACGGACGCAACCCTGCCGCGCTACTCACCGAGATAGTGCATGCTGCTGCCGACGGATCGGTTGCCGATGTCGCCGAGCCGCTGCGTCAGCGGTTGGCTTTGGCGTTGGCCCGCTCCGCCGCCTTCACCGCCGAGCGACCGCTGTCATCGGCCGAAACCCACCATCTGCTGGCCGAACTCATGGCGCTCCCTCTGCCGGGCTACACGCCTAACGGCTCACCTACTTTCACCCTTCTCACTCCTGCCGACATAAAAAAAATGCTTTGAAAAGGATGGACCGTTGTCTGCTGATCATAAACCCCATATCCGGCACGTCGTCAAAAGACCATGTGGCTGCGGCCATGACCGATGCTGCCAAGGCTGCCGGAGTGCGGCTTGACATAGCTTATACCCGATGTGCGGGTCATGCTACCGAACTGGCTGCAGATGCTGCCGCGGCCTGCTACAGCGCCGTCATTGCCGCTGGTGGTGACGGCACTGTCAATGAAATTGCGCGTGCTCTATGCGGCACACAGACCGTGCTCGGCATATTGCCGCTCGGATCCGGCAACGGTCTGGCGCGTCATCTCGACATTCCCGTGTCACTTGCTCCCGCGCTCAGGATCATATTTGATGGCAATGTGGTCACTTGCGATCACTGCACGGTCAATGGCCGTCCGTTCTTCTGCACTTTCGGTATGGGATTCGATGCGGCCGTGAGCGATCGCTATGCCTCGCATCCTGATCACCGTGGTCTGGCAAACTACGTTAAAAGTGCCGTGGCGGAATTTGTGAACTATAAGGCCGACACATATACTATATGTGCCGACGGTGAGGTGGTGACCCGCCGCGCATTTCTCATAGCCTGCTGCAATGCTTCGCAGTATGGCAACAATACCTTCATAGCTCCGCGCGCCTCGATCACCGACGGACTAATGGATATCACCGTGGTCCATGCGGGATCATGGCTCGGCACCATGCTCACAGGCATGGAGATCATGGCCGGCTCTGTCGGCCGCAGTGCCCGCGCCCATACAATCAGAGCGCGTCGCGTCACCATTGACCGCACCAATCCCGGTTCAGCCCATATTGACGGTGAACCGTTGCGGCTGCCTACCCATCTGGAGGTGGAGTGTCACCCCGGTACCCTGCGGGTTTTCTCGCCGGGTGAAATGAAAATCAAGCCTCTGCTCACTCCGGCCCGGTGCGTGGCCCGTGGCGTGAAGCTCACCATTGCTGACCTTTTCCGCCGCTGAATGTTTCTTCCGCTGATGTCACTGTTTATGGTCGCGGCGTCCGCCTCGGCCGACACCCTCGCCACGCTGCGCAATGTGGAGGTGACAGCAGCTCCTGTGTCGGTGGTCAAGTCCGGTGCGCCGGTGCAACACCTCGGCCGGGTCAGTCTGGAGCGTCTGGGCGATGCCGGCGTGAGTGATGCCGTGAAGCACTTTTCCGGCGTTACGGTCAATGATTATGGCGGCATGGGTGGACTTAAGACGGTGTCAGTGCGCGCGCTCGGCTCGAAACACACGGCGGTGGCCTATGACGGCGTGCCAGTGACCGATGCGCAGAGCGGCGATATTGATATCAGCCGTTTCCGTCTTGACAATGTGGAGACATTGACCTTGTCCACCGCAGGGTCCGACGCTATATTCCGACCCGCGCGGCTCTATGGTTCCGGGGCCACGCTTGCCATCACTTCGCGTCGACCTGATTTCACCGTGGCTCCGTTGCGTGCCAGGGCATCGGTGGCGGGCGGTTCTTACGGATATGTGTCGCCATCGGCCCGGATTGCGTGGGCCCCAGGTGGCAATGCCGACTATTTCGTAACCGTGGCCGCTGATTATCTGCGCTCTGACGGACGCTATCCATTTCGCGTGGACAATGGCGCCCACCCGGTGATAGGCAAGCGTAAGAACAGCGATGTGGAGTCGGTGACGGCCGAAATGAACCTGAATCTGGCCAATGTGACAGTTAAAGGCTATTATTACAATAGCGAGCGCGGACTGCCGGGGTCGGTGGTGTTCTACAATGACTATGCCGCCGAGCGCCTGAGTGACCGCAATGCCTTTACTCAGGCTGTCTATAAATTCTCGCCTCTGCCCGGTCTCACTTTTCGCGCCATCGGCAAGTTCAACTATACCCGCAGCCTTTATACCGACCGCCGTGACATCTATCCCGGAGGACTACGTAGCGAACTCAACACACAGCGTGAACTTTACGGTAGCTTCGGTGCGCTCTGGCGCCCGTCTGCTCCCTTGTCACTGACCATAGTCACGGATCTGGCCGGGAGCGATCTGCACTCTGATGCATCTGCATCGCCGCGCCCGCGCCGCCTCACGTGGCAGAGTGCCGCCGCAGCTTCGTTTTTCTCGCGCCGGTTCCGGGCTACGGCCTCGTTACTCGCCACCATGATCAATGAACGCGTGCGCTCTGGCGCTGAACCTCCCGACGTCAGGCGTTTGTCGCCGGCCTTGAGTGCGTCGTGGCAACCGTTTGCTGACCTCGGGCTGCATGTGCGCGCTTCGGTGGCCGATGGATTTCGCGTGCCTACTTTCGCTGACCGCTATTACAGTCGTATCGGCAACGTAAATTTGCGCCCCGAACGCTCTTTGCAGACCAATCTGGGATTGACCTGGACCTCCGACGGGGGGATAGGCGGGAGCGCTGTTGAACTCAATTTCAGTGTCGACGGATATTTCAACCGTGTGGCCGATAAGATCGTGGCCATACCTACGCTTTATGTGTGGACCATGCGTAATGTGGGCCTGGCCCGCATCGGTGGACTCGATGTCACCGCTCAGGCCGCGATTCCGCTTCCCGCCGGAATCACAGTGGACCTTCAAGGTGCCTATTCCTGGCAACATGCCGTTGATGCCACTTCCGGGTCAATGACATATGGCCACCGTTTGCCCTACACTGCCGCTCACTCCGGATCGGCCACTTTGGGTGCCACATGGCGTTCGTTGACTCTGGCCTATTCTGTCACGGCCACCGGACTCCGCTTCAGTAACTTTCGAAACGGTGCCGACAGCCGTATGGACCCTTATGCCGATCAGTCGGTCAGTGCATCCTGGGCTTTTGATCTGCGCCGATGCTCCCTGCAGATCCGTGCCGAGTTGCTCAATCTTGCTGACGTAAACTATCAGGTGATCCGATATTATCCTATGCCGGGACGCCGGTGCCAGTTCTCAGTTTCGATAACAATATAACAAACAATAGATAAAGCCAGTCATGAAAACCAGATTCCTTACCATGATCGCTGCTGCCGCCCTGACCCTCTCGGCCTGCAGCTCTACAGACACACCTGACAATCCTAACGACATTCCCGTCAAGGGTATTCCCACCGGAGCCTATCTGCTATGTGCCGGTAACTATGACCAGAATAATTCCACTCTTGACTTCTTCAATCCGTCGTATCCCGACGAGTTGGTCAACAAGGTGTTCGAGTCCACCAATAACCGTGCTCTCGGATCCAATGCTACCGATATGGCCGTCTACGGAGCCAAGATGTATATTGTGGTGAGCACTTCGGCGACTCTCGAGGTCACCGACCTGCGTGGCCGTTCGGTCAAGACACTGCGTTTTGCGACGGAAACGGGCGCTCCGCAGCAGCCCCGCTATGTGGCTGCGGCAGGCGGTAACATATATGTGAGCCTCTTCGACGGTTATGTGGCTGTGGTCGATACCACCTCTCTCGAGATCACTTCGCGCATTGCCGTGGGTCCCAATCCGGAACAGCTCTGCGCTATCGGCAACAAACTCTATGTGGCTGAGAGCGGGGGCTATCTCTATCCGTCATACAACAACACCGTCGGCATAATCGACATGGCATCTGCCACCGTGTCCGGCTCCATAACCGTGGGTACCAACCCCAACCGTGTGGCTGCGGACTCCAAGGGCAATCTCTACGTGCTCTGCTTCGGCAACTATGAAGATGAACCCAACACCCTGCTGCGCCTGAATCCTGCCGATGGTTACAAAGCTGACACCGTGGCCATAGGTTCGCAGATCCTCTTCGCCGTAGCTCCCGACAGGGTCTATGTATACTCAGCCACTCAGGAAAATTGGGTCGTAACCGATAAGCGCATCGACACTTATCCTCTCGACTTCGGTTCAGTTAAGCCGACTGCATTCCTCGACAATGCCGCTACTCCCGCCGATGTCTATTCCCTCTCGGCCAATCCTTCGACAGGCGATCTCTATATCGGACTGACCGACTATAGTACCTATGGCGCTTTTGCGCTCTATGCTCCCGACGGTTCGCGCAAGGCCATGATGTCGCTTTCGAGCATCAACCCTCAGGGCGCTTGGTTCACCGGCATAGGAAAATAAGGAAATTATGCTTATCTTTGCGCCATGAAATGGATCAGACGATACGTATCGCTACCGATGCTTGTGGTCATGGCGTTTCTGGCATTCCTGTTGTTCTTTAATGAACATTCAGTGATGGCCGACATGGATTTTGCGCGTCAGGAGCGTGAGTTGCTGAGTCGCATAGCCATGTATGAAGATACGCTCATGTATTACGAACAACTTAATGCCAAGCTTGACACCGACCCTGCCGAGCTCGAAAAGATTGTGCGTGAACACTACCATATGCAGCGTCCGAGCGAAGACGTATATTTAATTGATAAATAAAGAATATGAATAGAAATTCCGGTGCTTCGTTTACCGTGACGCTCGGCCTGCTGCTGGTCATGATAGGACTGACCATACCGGTCGCGACACATAGTTTCGACTCCGACACGTTTCGCTACGTCTATGCTGCGGGTGCTCTGCTCTCGCTCCTGGGGCGGTTATTCACTCCGGCCTATAAGGGCGATAATATGCGCCTGCGCCGATTGCTGCGACTTCAGTCATGGAGTTCCATATTTTATTGTGTGGCTGCCTTTTTCACTTTCTATGACAAAACGTCGCTCCGCGACTGGATCGCATTCACTCTGGCCGGTGCTGCCGTGCAGATCATAAGTTCGGTGATGATCACCCTGCTGCTCCGCAAGAAGCGCAATTGAGAAAATTTAACGTTTCAACTACATCTATATTAGGCAGATTTAGTAATTTTGCCCGATAAAATGGATTGCAACCTCACAATCGACGTAGGCAACAGCAGCATCAAAGTCGTGCTCTACCGCGCCGGAGGCTCCGACGAAGTGGCCGCGACTACTCTGCGTGGGCCGTCGGTGGCCTCCCGACTTGCCGCTTTTGTCGAACCATATACAATTCGTGCCGCTTTGGCCTGCTCCGTGGCTAAGAGTGTCACGCCCCTGCTTGAAGCTGTTGACTCACCACTGAAACTGGAACTCATCGCTTCGACCCCTGTGCCGCTCGGAAACCGCTATGCCACTCCCACTACTTTGGGTGTAGACCGCCTCGCCGCCGCTGTCGGTGCCCGTGCCCTTTGTCCCGGACGCGAACTGCTGGTGTGTGATCTCGGCACAGCCTGCACATTTGATGTTGTCACGGCTTCCGGCGATTTCATTGGCGGCAACATCGCTCCTGGTGTCGGCATGCGGTTGCGTGCTCTCCATCACTACACTGAGCGCTTGCCGCTGGTCAATGCCCATTCGGCTGCCGATCTGCCTGACTTCGGCTGCGACACAGCCTCAGCCCTTTGTGCCGGTGCACTGCGCGGCGTTGTGGCCGAGATCATCTATTACCGCACCCTCGGCTCCGACACTCCGCGTCAGGTCTTGCTCACCGGAGGCTGGGCTCCGGAGCTGGCCGCGCTCCTGCCGGAAGGACTTGATTCCGGTGTGACCGTCTATCCCCATCTTGTCAATCAAGGTCTTAACAGCATATTGCTCCACAATATACAAGCATAAATGAACAGACTCCACAGAATACTTGCCGCAGCCTGCGCCGCTTTTGCCATCGCAGTAGCTCCCGCAGCCATCCGGGCCCAGGGCCAGGACGGACAGACCGTGAGCCCCTTCTCCATGAAAGGACTCGGTCTGCTCAATGACCACTCGTCGTCGGCTCAGCGCTCAATGGGTAGTGTGGGTTACGCTATGCGCGACTCCCGTCAGATCAACGTGATGAACCCTGCCAGCTACTCGGCCATCGACACCATGACGTTTCTTTTCGACATAGGTGCCAACGTGGGCATGTATCGCTCCAAAGAGGGATCTGATCGCGCCAAGACTACTCTGGGCGGTCTTGACTATATCACTATGCAGGTGCCCATCGGCAGGCGTATGGGTGCATCGGTAGGTCTGCTCCCGTTCAGCTCGGTGGGCTATTCGTTTGGCAACAAGATTCCCAACGGCGAAACGGCCTTCCAGGGTTCGGGCGGCATCACCGAGGCATATATCGGCTTTTCCGGACGTCCGGTCGGCGGTCTGTCGCTCGGATTCAACCTCGGTTACCTGTTTGGCAATGAGTTTTTCGATGAATACACGGTCAACAATAGCGGATCGCAGTCGCTGTATGAGCGGGTGGTCAAGGTGCGCGATTATAACCTCCAGCTCGGCTTGCAGTACACATATGAATTCGCACGCCGTCACGAACTGACTCTCGGCCTGACCTATACTCTCGGTCATGATCTACACGGCGATACTTACGGCGTGAAATACGACATAACCAGCGACGCCACCAAGCCCGACACCATAGGTTACAGCAGTATGCGTCGCGGCTACTCGCTTCCTCACACATTCGCCGGGGGCCTGGCTTATGGCTATGATGGCAAGTTGCTAGTGGAGGCTGACTTCACCTATCAGCCCTGGAGCAAGGCGAAATATGCCGGTGTGGCTGATTTCGCTCCTGCCGAGAAATTCAATGACCGCTATCGGGCTGCTCTCGGGGCTCAGTTCACCCCGCGCAACCGTGGATCGTATCTGCGCCGTATGTCATACCGTATTGGTGGATATTATGAACGTGAATACCAGACTGTCGGCACTTCCGATGTGCGCCAGTATGGCCTGACCTGCGGTTTTGGACTTCCCACCCCTCTGCGCACTAAGGTCAACATCGGCTTCGAGTGGAAGCATCGCTACTCTTCGCCCGTTGTCACGGTCACTGAAAACTACTATCTGTTTACCCTGGGTGTGAACCTGAGTGAAAACTGGTTCGTGCCGAGCAAGATCCGCTGATGAGCCGATTGCATCTGTTTCCCGCCGCCATTCTTACTTCGGTCATGCTCGTATCGGTCGCTTCATGCGGCGGTTCCGAGGCCGATAGCGAGCCTATGGAAGTCGATGGAAACACGGTGCCCACCATGATCACCGACAGCGTTAATTCGCTTGTAAGTGACTCCGGCATTACCCGCTATCATATCGTCGCGCCGCTTTGGCTCATGTTTGACAAGGCCGACGAGCCTTGCTGGACGTTTCCGCAGAGTCTGCACCTGGAGCGCTACGATGATCATATGAACGTGACCGCCACGGTTGACTGTGATTCTGCGGTTTACTTCACCCGACTGAAGCTTTGGCGACTTGATGGTGATGTGAGAATGCGCAATCTTGATGGCGACCGCTTCATGACTGACCAGGTGTTTTGGAACCAGACCAATCATAGTGTCTATTCTGATAAATTTGTCCATATAGAGCGCTCCGACCGCATACTCGAGGGCTACGGATTCACCTCCAATGAGCAGATGACCGACTATACCCTGCGGCGTCCCACCGGCATATTTCCTATCCGTGAGCGCCGTGATTCCACTCACCCATCAACACCACAATGACCTACTGGCTTATAATCGCATTGGCTTCGCTGCTCCTCTCCGCCATGTTCTCAGGCGTGGAGATAGCTTTCGTGTCGGCCGACAAGGTGCGTGCCGAGCTGGATACCCATAAGGGTGGCCTCACCTCGCGCATAATTGACCGCTACTTCTCTCGTCCTGACTTCTTTATCTCTACCCTCCTGGTCGGTAACAATATAGTGCTCGTGCTCTATGGCATGGCTGGATCGGCCTTGCTTGATCCCTGGTTACAGACTGTCTGCCCCAACGAGGCGGTGGTGCTGTTGTGTCAGACGCTTATCACCACATTTATCATCATCATCACCGGCGAGTTCTTCCCTAAGACCATTTTCCGCATCAACCCCAACACCTCATTGCGCATATCGGCTATGCCGATGTATCTGTTCTATATGCTGCTCTATCCGGTGTCATCGTTCACCACATGGCTGTCGCGCATGCTTATGAAAGTGGTGGGAGTCAGGGGTGGCGATACTGATGGAGACACTTCGCTCAGTGTGGTTGATCTCAATGCCTACATAGAGCGCACTCTTGACCAGCAGACCATGGCGGCCGCCGAGGGCTCGCAGATCGAAAATGAAGTCAAGATATTTCATAATGCCATTGACTTTTCCACCATACATTTGCGCGACTGTATGATCCCGCGCAATGAAATTGTGGCAGTAAACATCGACACTGCTGACCGAGCAAGGCTCTCCGACCTGTTTACTTCCAGCGGACGCTCCAAGATTCTGGTTTATAAGGAAGACATTGATTCTGTGCTCGGCTACATACATGTGAGTGAGCTGCTTCACCCCGGAGCTGACTGGAAAGAAAATCTGAAACCGGTGCTCTTTGCCCCAGAAAGTTTGCTGGCCAATAAGATGATGCGTCGCCTGCTGGCAGAGAAACGGTCTGTTGCCGTGGTTATTGACGAGTTTGGCGGCACCTCGGGTATGGTGACGCTCGAAGACCTGGTGGAAGAGATTCTGGGCGACATACAAGATGAACATGACCGCTCCAATGTGGTGGCCCGACGGTTACCCGACGGCTCATTTGAGTTTTCCGGCCGTGTCGAAGTCGAGCAACTCCGCGACCAGTTCCACCTTGACATTCCTGAAAACGATGATTACCAGACCCTTGCTGGCTATATACTTTTTGCCACCGGAGCCATACCATCTCAGGGCGACACCGTTATACTCGGCAATCTCTCTTTCAAGATCGTTAAATCCTCCGCTACCAAACTCGAACTCATCGCAGTCACCCCTCTTCCTTCCGATCCTTCCTGATCTCCGTAAAATAACATCATAACGTATAAAAACCTGGCGAGGAGTGGCTTCACAGTCACTCCTCGTCAAATAATAAACCAATCATTATCACATTTCGATATTATAACGCCTTGGATCGTGTAATGGTTCACAATTGAAAAAAAAATTGTAACTTTGCGGTGCAATCGACAAAGGGGTGCCCCTGTGATGGGCTGAGATCATACCCTATGAACCTGATGCGGGTAATGCCGCCGAAGGGATTTGTGTTGTGTCGCGTTCCCCCGAGTCCTGTTTGCAAGTGTCATAACCTAATTTAAATTCTTATTGTAATGACAGACACTCTGACTCTGGGCGGACGGCAGTTTAATTCCCGTCTGTTTGTCGGCACCGGCAAATTCCCATCCAATCAGGCTATGCTTGACTCTATCGTGGCGTCGGGCACCGAGATGGTCACCGTGGCGGTGAAGCGTCTTGATCTGGATCATACCGATTCGGATTCAATGCTCTCTCACATCAATCGTGAGCATGTGCAATTCCTCCCCAACACTTCTGGTGCCCGCACTGCCGATGAGGCCGTAACCGCGGCCAATGCCGCCAGACTCATCTATGGCACCGACTTTATCAAGCTGGAGATTCACCCGGATCCTAAATATCTGCTCCCGGATCCGATAGAGACGCTGCGTGCGGCCGAGGAACTGGTGCGTCGCGGTTTCATCGTGCTCCCTTATGTGCAGGCCGATCCGGTGTTGTGCAAGCGTCTGGAAGAAGTAGGCACTGCGGCAGTGATGCCTCTTGGTGCTCCGATCGGTACCAACAAAGGCCTGCAGACCCGCGAGATGCTACGCATTATCATTGAGCAGAGTCAGGTACCCGTGGTTGTCGACGCCGGCATAGGCGCTCCGTCGCATGCCGCTGAGGCCATGGAGATGGGTGCGGACGCAGTGCTGGTCAATACCGCCATAGCTGTGGCGGGTGATCCGGTGGAGATGGCCATAGCGTTCCGCGAAGCCACCGTGGCAGGCCGTCGGGCCTATCTGGCCGGACTCGGTTCGCAGAGCGATGCTGCCGAAGCAAGCTCTCCGCTCACCTCTTTTCTTGATTAAACCTCGTCAGTTGACAAATATGGAAATCGAAAGTATTGATTGCCGGACCTATCCCGGTTCGGAAAAAGTATATCTCAACGGTGAGATCTTCCCCGATTTGCGTGTGGCCATGCGTCGTGTCAATCTAACCCCCACTGTCACCACCGATCCTGTGTCGGGGGCACGTAACCTGAGGGAAAATGCTCCGGTCTACATCTATGATACTTCGGGCGTATATACCGACCCGACTGTTGATATTGATATTAACCGTGGCATACCCCGCGTGCGCGAGTGGTGGACCAGCCGGCGCACCGATCTGGAAGAACTACCTGAAATCACGTCGGAATATGGCCGTCAGCGTTTGGCCATGACAGAACTTGACTCTATCCGGTTCCCGCGTCGCCACAAGCCGCTTCGGGCCAAGGAGGGCGAAGCCATAACCCAGATGGCGCTGGCACGCCGCGGAGTGATAACTCCTGAGATGGAATATGTGGCCATACGTGAGAATGTCAATTCCGCCGCGGTAGGTATAGAGAGCCATATCACTCCTGAGTTCGTGCGTCAGGAGGTGGCTGCGGGTCGTGCGGTGATCCCCGCAAACCCCAATCATCCTGAGGCCGAGCCTATGATCATAGGGCGTAACTTCCTGGTCAAGCTCAACACCAACATAGGCAATTCAGCGCTGTCGTCCGGCATACAGGAAGAGGTCAACAAGGCTGTGTGGAGCTGCTATTGGGGCGGAGATACGCTGATGGATCTTTCGACTGGCGACAATATTCACGAAACGCGTGAATGGATTATCCGCAACTGTCCGGTGCCGGTCGGCACTGCGCCTGTATATCAGGCGCTTGAAAAGGTTAATGGCCGAATCGAGGACCTGACCTGGGAGATCTATCGTGACACTCTCATCGAACAGGCCGAGCAGGGTGTGGACTATTTCACTATCCATGCCGGTGCCATGCGTGCTCATGCCGATCTGATTGGCGAGCGCCTTACCGGAATCGTGAGCCGCGGCGGCTCGATCATGACCCGTTGGGCGGTGATGCACAATCAGGAAAACTTCCTCTATACCCACTTTGACGAGATATGTGAGATTCTGGCCCGCTATGACGTGGCGGTGTCGCTTGGCGACGGTCTGCGTCCGGGTTCGATCCATGATGCTAATGACCGCTCGCAGTTCATGGAGCTTGATGTGCTTGGCGAGCTGACCGAGATTGCCTGGCGCCACAATGTGCAGGTGCTGATCGAAGGTCCTGGTCATGTGCCAATGCATAAGATCCGTGAAAACATGGATCGCCAGATTGAGAAGTGTCACGGTGCACCGTTCTATACCCTCGGGCCGCTTACTACCGATATAGCTCCTGCCTACGACCATATCACTTCGGCCATCGGTGCCGCGCAGATAGCCTGGATGGGCACTGCCATGATCTGCTATGTGACTCCTAAGGAGCATCTGGCACTTCCTACTCTCGAAGATGTGAGAGAGGGCGTGATCACCTATAAGATAGCCGCTCATGCAGCCGATCTGGCTAAGGGTCACCCTGGTGCTCAGTTGCGTGATGATGCCTTGAGTCGTGCCCGCTTTGATTTCCGTTGGAAGGACCAGTTCAACCTGTCGCTCGATCCGGCCCGTGCCCGTCAGTTCTATGTCGAGAGTCACAAGGACGACGACCGCTTCTGCACCATGTGTGGACCCAACTTCTGTGCCATGCGCATCACTCAATCGATCTGCCAATAAGTCACTGCGAATATGTTTTCAGAAGAACTGAAAAAATATGACTGGGACGCGACGACCGCCAATATTGCATCAAAGACGGCGCGCGATGTCGAGGTAGCTCTGGCTAAAGATGGCGCGCTCAGCGTCGACGACTTCATGGCCCTGATCTCGCCTGCCGCCACTCCATACCTGGAGCAGATGGCGCGCAAGAGCCGGCGCATCACGCGCGAGCGGTTTGGCAAGACTATCTCCATGTACATACCCATGTATGTGAGCAATGCGTGCACCAACCACTGTGTCTACTGCGGGTTCAATCACTCCAATCCATTGCAGCGTGTCACGCTGACGCAGGAGCAGATCAAGGCTGAGTGCGAGGCTATACGCCGCCTCGGCCCGTTTGAAAATCTGTTGATCGTGTCGGGCGAATTTCCGGCCCTCAACGGTCCGGACTATCTGGAGCAGGTGCTTCATACCGTTCGCCCTTATTTCCACAACCTGACCATTGAGGTGATGCCGCTCAAGCAGCGTGACTACGAACGCCTGGTTACTGCCGGACTAAATGGTGTGGTTTGCTTTCAGGAAACCTATAACCGTGAGCGTTACGGGGACTATCACCCGCGAGGCATGAAGTCAGTGTTTGAATGGCGCGTCAACGGATTTGACCGCATGGGCGCGGCTGGCCTTCATAAGATCGGCATGGGAGTGCTGATCGGATTGGAAGACTGGCGCACAGACGTCACCATGATGGCCCGTCATCTGCTATATCTGCGTAAGCGTTACTGGCGCACGCGCTTCAGCGTCAACTTTCCCCGTATGTGTCCGGCCGAGGGGGGCTATCAGCCGAAGGTTGTGATGAGTGACCGCGAACTGGCACAGCTTACCTTCGCTTTCCGGTTGTTTGACCACGACGTAGACATTTCATACTCTACGCGCGAGAGTCCCATCTTCCGTGCCAACATGATGCAACTCGGTGTCACCTCCATGAGTGCCGGCAGCAAGACAGAACCTGGAGGTTACGTATCGACTCCCGACGCACTAGAGCAGTTTGAGGTGACAGATGATCGCACTCCCATGCAGGTCGCCGCTGAGATCTCGGCGCTCGGCTATGAGCCGGTATGGAAAGATTGGGATCGCCGTTACGACATTTGATGTATGCACAAACGACTTGTTGGTAAGCATGTTAAGCGGGTGTAGACCCGATAGCATATATTTGACATAACATGACTGATTGGGCTGAATCCTGCCGATGGATTCAGCTCAATTCTTTTCTGCATATAGCGGTTGAAAATATGTTTTATAACATTTTGCCGTAATTTTTGAAGATTTTTTGGCAAAATGTTTGCAGTGTAAAAATAATTTATCTACTTTTGCACTCGGAACCACCACTTGGATCCTACGGTAAGTAAACAAAGACTCTCTCTTATCGCTATCCTTAATATATGAATTTTTAAATTACGGCTTTTTCATAATATACGGGAAAAATCAGCATAAGACTCGTTACTTACTATGAGAACTCTTCTTTCCGGACATGAGCGTCCGGGACTCCGACTCTGGAAGGCCGCCCCTGCTTTCGGGCAAGGGCGCTTCCGGGTCAAGCGGAAACATTCTCTTCTCCCCTCCATGGATTATCCGTATTCAATCCATCTCTCCTCTCTCCTCTTTTTTATTTATTCTCTCCCGATTATTACATTGGAAACTACTGTAAAATGATTAATTGGTAAATAAAAACCTGTTGATTGAAAGGAGTGGTGCTGTGAAGTGTCACTCTCTTTTTTTATGTCGCAGATAATTCGTAACTTTGCGCATCAATTAATCACAATCATAACTGCAAGAATGAAACTGACCAAAATCGCTTTTGCAATGACAATCGCACTTACGGGTTGCACCTCCCAGACTGAGCATCTGAAGAGCTTGAATCCCGATTATTTCGACAAAGACACTCCTGTGGGTGAGGACTTCTACCGCCATGTGAACCGCGGCTGGCAGGAAGCACACCCTCTGACCGACGAGTATGCCCGTTATGGCAACTTCAACATTCTGGCCGACTCGGCCGAGGTGCGTGTGCGCGACCTCGTGCTCGGACTTTCCGCCACCAACCCTGAAAAGGGCAGTGTGGCCTATAAGGTATCGTCACTCTATGAACTTGGCATGGACTCCGCCCGCCTCAACGCCGAAGGAGCCACTCCGATTCTGGCCGACTTGAAGAAGATTGAAGACACTCCCCACGAAGGCATGGAAGATCTCTTCCTCTGGATGCACGCAAACTATGCAAGTCCCTTCTTCGGCGCAGGTCCGATGGAAGATATGGACGACTCAGACAGCTACGCAATGTATGTGAGCGGTGGAGGCATGGGTCTTGGCGATCGTGATTACTACCTGCTTGATGACGAGCGCAATACTCAGGTGCGTGAAGCATACAAAACTCTTATCGCCACTCAGATGCAGAATGCGGGATATTCGGCAGAAGATGCTGCCCGCATCGTGGCCAACGTGATGAAGATCGAGACCGCTCTGGCTGAAAAGGCCTGGACCCGCGAGCAGAGCCGCAACATACCCGCTATGAACAATCCCCGCACTTTTGAGCAGCTGAAGGAGATGTATCCCACCATGAACTGGGACCGCTTCTTCCCTGAAACCATGGGCATCGACTCGCTTGATCGTGTGATCGTAACCGAGATTGAGCCGGTGGGCCGCGGTGTGGAACTGCTCGCCACAGCCTCTGATCGTGAAATTAAGGACTGCTATCTTTGGAAATATGTGAGCCAGGCATCGTCAATGCTCAGCGATGACTTCACCGCTGCCAACTTCGAATTCAGTAAGGTGGTGCGCGGCGTTAAGGAACAGCGTCCCCGCTGGAAGCGCGCTCTCGGTGCCACCGAAGGTGCACTCGGCGAGGCTATCGGCCAGCTCTATGTCGAGAAGTATTTCCCCGAATCGTCGAAGGAATACATGGTGGAACTCGTGGAAAATCTGCGTACCGCACTCGGCAAGCATATCGACAACCTGACATGGATGAGCGACTCAACCAAAGCAAACGCCCGTGAGAAGCTGGCCGCCTTCACCGTGAAGATCGGCTATCCCGACAAGTGGAAGGACTACTCGTCGATGACCATCGATCCCTCCAAGTCATACTACGACAATATGCACGAGGTGGGCATGTGGCATCAGCGCGACATCTACTCCAAGTGGGGCAAGCCCGTCGACCGCACCGAGTGGGGCATGACACCTCAGACCGTCAACGCCTACTATAACCCCATGGCCAACGAGATCGTCTTTCCCGCCGCTATCCTTCAGGCACCCTTCTTCGACCCCAATGCCTCGGATGCCGAGAACTATGGCGGCATCGGCGTGGTGATAGGCCATGAGATGACCCACGGGTTTGACGATCAGGGCCGCAACTTCGACGCCAAGGGCAACATGACCAACTGGTGGACCGACGAGGACGCCGCCAAGTTTGCCGAGAAGACCGCCGGCCTCGTGGCACAGTTTGACGAGGTGGAGGTGCTCCCCGGTCTCCATGCCAACGGCACCTATACCCTCGGCGAGAACATCGCCGATCAGGGTGGCCTGCGTGTGGCCATGACAGCCTTCCTCGACGCTCAGGCCAAGAAGGGCGTCGACGTCAAGTCGGAGGAAGCCAAGATCGACGGCTTCACCCCCGAGCAGGTGTTCTACATGAACTATGCCAACCTGTGGGGCGGCAACATCCGCGATGCCGAGATACAGTCGCTCACCACGGGCGATGTCCACTCGCTGGGCCGCAACCGTGTCAACGTCACCCTGCGCAACATAGCCCCCTTCTTCGAGGCATTCTCCATCACCGAGGGCCAGCCAATGTATCGCCCCGAGTCGGAGCGCATAGTCATCTGGTGATCCGCCCGGCGCCCCCGGCGCCGCCTCAGACACCCACACATACACATCCGGACCCCGCGCCCCGTGCGCAGGGCCCGGATTTTCAGTCTGCGGGCGATGAGGAGATGCCGAGAGGCACGATATGGGAGGATTTTGAGGCAGTTTTAGGGGGCTGAGTGCGGGAGTGTGGGGGATTTTTGCTACCTTTGCACGATAAAATCAATACACTGATATACAATGGACTTGTTTGACAAGATTTCGGCTGATATAAAGGCTGCGATGCTGGCCCGCGACAAAGTGCGTCTGGAGACCCTGCGCGGCATCAAGAAAGAGTTTATCGAGGCCAAGACCGCCAAGGGTGGCGATGGCTCGCTGTCGGACGAAGCGGCTGTGAAGATTCTGGCCAAGATGGCCAAGCAGCGCGGCGAGACGGCGGCTATATATGACGAGCAGAACCGCCCGGAGCTGCGCGACAATGAGCTGGCCGAGATGGCTGTCATCGAGGAGTATCTGCCCCGTCAGCTCACCGACGAGGAGCTCACCGCCGAGCTGAAGCGCATCATAGCCGAGACCGGCGCCACATCGCCCCGCGAGATGGGCAAGGTGATGGGAGTGGCCTCGAAGGCGCTCGCCGGACGTGCCGACGGCCGCGTGATCTCGGCCAAGGTCAAGGAGCTGCTTGCCTGACACACACGGGCAGAGCCGACAGAATGTTTTTTTAACCGTTAGAGAATTTTTGACTATTCGATATGCTTACTATACAGCAGATAAAGGAAGATCCCGAGGGGATCCTGGCACGCCTCGCCGTGAAGGGTTTTGACGGCAAGCAGGGCGTGAACGATGTGATAGAGTTTGACGACCGCCGCAAGAGCCTCCAGTTTCAGGCCGACACGCTTGCCGCCGAGCTCAAGAAGAAGGCCGACTCCATCGGGCGCCTCATGAAGGAGGGCCGCCGCGATGAGGCCGAGGCTGCCAAGAAAGAGGTGGCCGACATGAAGGAGCAGCAGCGCGAGCTGGCCGAGGGTGTGGCCAACTGTGAGAAGGCCATCAGGGACATCCTGCTGGGGATACCCAATGTGCCCTGCGCCGCCGTGCCCGAGGGCAAGACGGCTGCCGACAATGTGGTGGAGAAGACCGGCGGCAAGATGCCCGAGCTCGGCGACGATGCCCTGCCCCACTGGGAGCTGGCCAAGAAGTATAATCTGATAGACTTCGAGCTGGGTGTCAAGATCACCGGCCCGGGATTTCCCGTCTATCTCGGCAAGGGTGCCAAGCTGCAGAGGGCGCTGATACAGTTCTTCCTCGACCGCGCCTCTGAGGCAGGCTATCTCGAGGTGCAGCCCCCCTATGTGGTCAACGAGGCTTCGGGCTATGGCACGGGTCAGCTGCCCGACAAGGAGGGACAGATGTATTTCATCAACGAGGACAAGCTCTATCTCATCC